>JAXHUC010000113.1:0-20994 GCA_034189805.1 Cyanobacteriota bacterium | reverse complement strand
GAGAATTGGTGGGCTGTTTTAAAGACATGGATGAAGCAGAGGTTAAAGGAATTTCCTCACCTTCGAGATTGTGTAGATGCCGCCTTCAAAATATGTCCTAACGTATTTGCGTAGTGCTATACCTGGCTTTTGCCCACGACCAACCCAGTGGTGAAGATTGGGTCATTGTTTCGGATGAACCTACCAATTTACAGACCTTTGCTCAGTATCGACTCCGGTTTCAAGTGGAAGAATCTTTCTTAGATCTCAAATCCAACGGTTTCGAGCTCGAAGCTTCTCGTCTGCGCAATAAATTTGCCTTGTCTCAATTATGTGGGGTGATAATTGACGATGCTATTTTTGGTGCTTCAAGGTACTCAAGTCGTTGAAACTGGTCAGCGTCGCCAAGTCGATCCTCATTGGCATCGTGGCATGAGCTATCTCAAGCTCGGCTGGAATTGGCTTCGCCTCGCCATGACCAGACAGTGGACAATTCACAGATTTCTGTTTCTCTCGAGTGCTCCTGACCCCCATCGGGCACGAGCCTCCAAAAAACAATCATTACTCTCCTTAAAGCATGAATTCATTGTACTGAGACAGCTTCCAGCTTTTTAGTTTTGTCAGTCAATCAGGACACATTCGGTAGACGAACGTAGACCGTACCAAAGAATATCCGCTTGTTTCGGGTCAAGGTCAGTGACAACCAACCAGGGGTCTTTGTCGTGAGGCTCCCAACGAGCAAGGAGAGTACATGAAAGGGGACGAGTCTTGAAGCAGACCACTCGACCCGACCAAGATTGTCCAGAGCACTCGATCGACTTAGCCAGGGGTCGCCATGTGTTTTGGTCACCAAGACGATAAGTGCCTTGGTGATTAATCCGCAAAAAAGGATGCCAGCCTGCATTTTGAATGCATTCATAGAGCCAGTCGGCATACAAACCTCGGTCGGCGGTCACAATCACGCTCGAGTGAGGAGGAATCACACCTTGAACCTGTTGAATGAGTTGAAGCCAGTGGGGTTTCCAACTTCCGGGTTCGGTGGCATGGACAATAGACCAAGCTACAGGAATGCCACACCCAGCTAGCAACACGTTCATCGAAAGTACAGTAAACTTTTGACCGATGCTCGTAGCATCAACTGCCAAAGCGATGCGTTCTATGTTCGACGGGAGTAGACTCATCACCCACAACAGTAATGGTGCAAAGCAACTACTCACATCGAGATGACGACGATGCTGCCCTTTTTTCGCCTCGGCTTCTCGATACCATTCTTTCAACCTCTGTCGAACGGTATTGGTTTTTTCCCCATTCACCTCGGCAATGAATTTTGAGACTCGGGTTAAACTGCTAGATTTGGTCATCACCACACCGAAGCTCCATGTCGCGAGTCCTATAGCTTGGGGTAATGACAGATGGGGTATTTGCTTCGATACAATCGACGACCAATCTTTGAGATGCTGATTTTTCAACATTTGGCTTCCTCGAAGGCTACTGTTGAGTGACCACTTGCGCGCAGAACAAACGATTGCTCTGACTCGGCTCAAATTTCCCACGGAGCGATCGCACTCTCAACCGAGTCGCGGAACCATCTAAATTTCCCCCCATTGTCAGTCCACACTCACTCCTTGGTAAAAAACCATTCCCTGTCAGCCCAGCTCCCTCCGCTCATCTTCACGAATATCCTCATACTCTTAGGCGATCGCGATCGTTCACCCTCGCCGAATCCCGCTCACTCTGAGGACATCCGCCATTGTCTCGCAATAGGGCAACAAACCCAGGGTTTTAGAATTGACCGGTTCTTGATAGGTGAAGTGTCGGTAGTCCAGGCAAAACCGATCCCAGGCCGCCATCTGGACGTTGAACGCGACGATGAAAAAGTTGATGAGTTGGGAAAAGAGAGGAATGCGGAAATAGATCGATTTGCGCAGGTAGGCACAGACTTCTGAAATCGCCCGATCGACGGTATAGGGCTGATTTCCCAATACCCACTGCGTCGGTTCCCCAGGGGGATTATCCACCAGATAGCGCACCACCTCAGCAATATCTCGACCGTGAATGAAGTGAAAGCTGCCGCTGACTTTGAAAAACCGAATCAGATTTATCCATTTCACTACCTCCGGAATCCCTGAAGAGAGGTGAGAAGTCGGTTTTGTCTGGTCTCCACCGAGAACTAACGTGGGATAGAGGGTGGTGATGCGGGGATAAATTTGCAGGCGGGGCAGTTGTTTGGCGCAGTCGTATTTCGATCGAATATACTCGGTTCCCAAACGCGCCGCTTCGGGTAAAAGTTGGTTGTCTCGACCCAGCAAACTCGCCGTGGAGAAGTAGATCGCCTGTTCGCAACGGTCTCGATCGAGGAGTTCGAGAACTTTACAGGTTTTGGCGACGTTGATATCAAAGCATTCTTGCGCCCCACCCCAAGCGGCTGCTGCCAGGATCGCGCAATCCATCGTCCCCAAAAACTCCCCCATCCGATCGACCTCTCGCAAATCCCCCGGCAGGACGCTGACACCCGATCGCACCTCAAAGTCGAACATCAATTTGTTCGGATCGCGCACGAGAAAAAATAGCTCGTGTTCGGTATTCTCAATCAGAGTTTCGGCGATATAGTGACCGATGCAGCCACTGCCACCGGTGATGAAAATTCGCTTGCGGGCCATGGGATAGGAGAACGGTCAAACCGATTGACGAATGGGACTTCAGAGCTGAGTTTATAGCAAATACGGACGATCGATCGTTCTTGGGGATAGCAAAATGGCGATCGATGGGTGAAAGACTCATCGATCGCCAACTGTCAGGGTAATATCTGGGGGGAATATCTCCTATACCGCAGCAAGTAGCTGGTCGGCTTGTTTGGCCGTTTCAAAGAAGAACGCCGCATTTTCCTCGGGGGTGGTGGGGAGAATGCCGTGACCGAGATTGAGGATGTGGCCGCTATTTCCGGCTTTGCGAATCGTGTCGAGGATGCGATCGCGAATGAAAGCCTTAGAACCGAACAGTACCCCCGGATCGAGATTACCCTGCACTTTCATATCCGGACCCAAACGCTTCCGGGCATCGGCCATATCCACCGACCAATCGACGCTGACGATATCGACTCCCGATTGTCCCATCCGTTCGAGAACCCCCGCACCGCCGCTCACCAGGAGAATCAGCGGAGTGTCGGGATGGGTGGCTTTGACTTGCCTTACCACTTGCTGCTGGTAGGGAAGGGCAAAGGTATCGTAGTCTTGAGGACTCAGTTGACCGGCCCAAGAGTCGAACATTTGCACCACCTGCGCCCCGCAATCGATTTGATGGCGAACGTAAATAGCGATCGAATCGGCGAGTTTGCTTAGCAGTTGATGCAACATCGTCGGGTCGGAGAAAGCCATTCCCTTAATATTGGAATAGGTTTTCGAGCCTTTGCCTTCAATGGCGTATGCCGCTAGAGTCCACGGTGCACCGACAAACCCCAGCACTGCCGCACTGTTACCGACTTCTTGGCGCAGCGCCCCTAAAATTTTGCGGATGAACGGTAAAGATTCGTCCGGTTCGAGGGGGTATAACTCGTCTACTTGCTGTTGGGTGCGGATGGGGGGATCGATAATCGGACCCTTCCCTTCAGCAATATCCATATTGATGCCCATACCCGGAAGGGGAGTGACGATATCCGAGAAGAGAATCACGCCATCGGGTCCGAACGCTCGCCAGGGCTGAAGGGAAACTTCGATCGCCACTTCGGGAATTTCCGATCGCTGCCGGAAACTGGGATACTTTTCTCGCAAATCTCGATAGGCTTTCATGTAGCGACCCGCCTGCCGCATCATCCAGACTGGAGGTCGATCGAGCTTTTCGCCCCGTGCAGCCCTTAAAAGATAGGGAACTTCGGTTGAACCCGCCATCAAACTTTACCTTATTTTTTTAATGGTGTTTAAATCCATCGTTCAGCTTACCATAGCGCCCGTCCCCCTTTGAGTGGAGGGGAGTGGAGGTCGGGGAGACGCGGAAAGGAAAGAGGGGAAAACCCTTGAAATTTCGTTTGTCAGCGATCGCATCCATTGCAAACCGCATCACCTTCTCAGACTGGGGATGCGGGTGTGACGGGTGAAGAGGTCGCAACCCACCGCGACATTCTTCATGTCTGCATTTTAGGCGATCGCAGAGAGCAAAAGGGTTGAACTGGCGGATTGACAAAACTTTACAAGATAAAGTCGATCGCCGCAACTACCGAATAATAAGGATTTCGAGTCCGTCGAGGTGAAAAAGTCATCCCAGAGAGATCGAGCAACCTGCATAAAAACTCTTCGACGGCTCTATAACTCCTACAGCATCCTCAATCAATCGATCCAACCTAACGTTGGACGCAATCCCTTACCAAGTGACAATGGAAAAAATCTTATTTTGAGGCTAAAAATTCGATTGCAAGATTAATGAAGAACGCTCCATTTATCTCGGTACGATCGATCTATTGGTCTCTTTTATTGGCAAACTCTTAGTTTTTTATACTCAATCATTGTTTAAGATTCTTTTGATTGAGTATAGATTCTAAGAACTATCGCTAGGTATATTTTTCAAGACTCAAACGAAAGGTTAAAAGTGAGTAGGTTAATGCAATATTACCGCACTTTAACTCGTTTGAGATTCTCAGAACGTCAATTCGATTTTGTTTGACTTTTTCAAAATTAAATTTTGAACTCTCCCGGTTTCAGGTGCAAGACTGGCATGCTTGTCAGGATTTAGTCTGGGGCAAAATTATCAAAACTGCATCAAACTGCATAAGTGAGAAGCCTCGAGAAATACAAATACATAGTTCGAGTGCATTATTCGAGTGCATCACAAGCAACTGGAGCCAAAATCGTGAATCAGATGAATAAAACGACAAACTCACTCGAAGAGGGTGTCACTCTCACCGATCCTCAACAGAGTGTAACCGACGACGATCGAGCAACTGACAATTCGTCCCAAACCGATCGCAGCAGCAATAAGCCAGACTCGGCCCCCGTTTCAGAACCAGCACAGCCAACCCGAATGGCGGCAGAACCGCACTGCAATACCATTCCCGAAGCCTTAGACACCGGACTGAGCGGAATCTCTGGGGGAATTTTCACCTCTTCTGCAACGATCGGCGACAACCCCAACCTCGCGGAAACTGACGATGTAGACTTATACGAAGTCCAACTCGATGCCGGGAATCGACTCGCGATCGATATCGATGCCGATGAGTTCGGTTCGACCCTCGATTCGGTGGTGCGCCTGTTCGACTCCAATGGCGTGGAAATTACCTTCAACGACGATAGTTCTGCACCCGGAGAAAACAGCAGCTTCGATTCCTACCTCGACTTTACCGCCACCACCAGCGATACTTACTACATTGGGGTCAGCAGTTACGGCAATTTCAACTACGATCCCTCCATTGAAGGTAGCGGTACTGGGTCGAGCAGTGGCGATTACGATATTCAGATTCTCGTGAGTAATAGCGGCGAATCTAACGATACCATCCCCGAGGCGATCGAGACGGGACTGAGTTCTGCCACAGCCGGAACCTACAGCCTATCGAGCTTCATCGGCGATAATCCCGAAGTCGATCCCGGTTTCGATACCGATATGTTTGCCGTTCAACTCGATGAGGGTAGCGTGTTGACGGTTGATATCGATGCCAATGAATTTGGGTCTTCCTTAGATTCGATTCTGCGGATTTTTGACGAAACGGGAACAGAAGTTGCCTTTGCCGACGATCTGGCCGCACCCGGCGAGGTCGGTTCTTTCGATTCCTATATTGAATTTACCGCCACAGAGACTGGCAACTACTACATCGGTTTGAGCGATCGGACCAACGACTTCTACGATCCCTTTATTCCTGGAACTGGCGATGCACCCGGCAATCTTGGGGAGTACGATATCCAGGTGAGCGTCAGCGACGGTAGCGAACCTAACGATACCATCCCCGAGGCGATCGACACCGAATTGAGTTCTGCCGCACCAGGAACCTACACCTTCTCCACCGAAATCGGCAACAACCCCAGCGTTTTCGTGGCCGATGACGTAGACTTTTATGCCGTTCAAATTAACGCCGGAGACCAACTCACCATCGATATCGACAGTAACGAGTTCGGATCTTTCCTCGATTCGGTGGTGCGCTTGTTCGACTCCAACGGGGTAGAAGTCGCTTTCGACGATGACGGTGTCGCACCGGGAGAAACCGGCAGTTTCGACTCTTACCTCGACTTTACCGCCACCACCAGCGATACCTACTACATCGGGGTCAGCAGTTTCAACAATTTCAGCTACGATCCCTTCATTGAAGGTAGCGGCTTCGGATCGAGTGCTGGGGAATACGATATCGAGGTTACCCTCAGTAGCGGTGACGAACCCAACGATACCATCCCCGAGGCGATCGACACGGGATTGAGTTCCGCCGCACCGGGAACCTACAGTCTATCGAGTTTCATCGGCGACAACCCCAATGTTACCGAGACCGACGATGTAGACTTTTATGCCGTTCAAATTAACGCCGGAGACCAACTTACCATCGATATCGACGGTAACGAGTTCGGTTCGACCCTCGATTCAGTGGTGCGCTTATTTGACTCCAATGGGGTGGAAATTACCTTCAGCGATGACAGTGCAGCACCCGGAGAAACTGACAGTTTCGACTCTTACCTCGACTTTACCGCCACCACCAGCGATACCTACTACGTCGGAGTCAGCAGTTTCAACAATTTCGGCTACGATCCCTTCGTTGAAGGCAGCGGCTTCGGGTCGAGTACTGGGGAATACGATATTGAAATGACTCTCACCGACGGTGACGAACCCAACGATACCATCCCCGAGGCGATCGACACGGGATTGAGTTCCGCCGCACCGGGAACTTACAGCTTCTCCACGGAAATTGGCGATAACCCCAACGTTACTGAAACCAACGATGTAGACTTCTACGCCGTTCAAGTGAATGCTGGTGACCAACTCACCATCGATATCGACGGCAACGAGTTCGGTTCTTCCCTCGACTCGGTAGTCCGCCTGTTCGACTCCAGCGGGGTAGAAATTACCTTTAGCGACGATCGACCCGCACCGGGAGAAACCGGCAGTTTCGATTCCTACCTCGACTTTACCGCCACCACCACCGATACCTACTACGTGGGGGTCAGCAGCTTCAGCAATTTTGGTTATGACCCCTTTATCGAAGGTAGCGGCACTGGGGGAAGTACTGGCGAGTACGATATCGAAATTACCGTCGAACCCGATATCTCCCCAGAAACTGGTGAAATTGCCGGTCTCAAATGGAACGATCTCAATGGAGATGGGGTGCGAGATGCCAACGAACCCGGTTTAGAAGGTTGGACGATTTATCTCGACGACAACCAAAACGGTCAACTCGATGCCAACGAAACCGCCACCACTACCGATGCGGATGGGGAATATCGCTTCACCGAACTCGGGGCCGGAACTTATACCGTGGCGGAGGTGTTACAAAACGGTTGGGAACAAACCTATCCCGGCACGAGTAATGTTTCCCCCAATTCCGTTTCTGCTAAAACAGATGGAGCGCGATCGACTGCCGATGAGGTGGATGTGGCGATCGAACGTGCGGCGGATTTGGAGACCTACAGCACCGAAGAACTAACCCAAGCGACAGAATGGGTAGTGGTGTTTGATGGCGACAACGCGAGCAAAAACGTCAATACCCAATTCGGGACTCGCAATTTGGGTGAGATAGAACTGATTCCCAATGCCTTCCGTCTGGACTTCTCCGATACCGATGCGGCTACCGTCGAAGAACAACTGGCATCTCTTCCGGGAGTGGAATCCTTCTTCCCGTTGGTGGAACGGCAAGCCGAAGAGACTGCGAACCCTCTCGAAGATCCGCTCGTTCCGACTCCAAACTTCCTCCCCGACGATCCCTTGTTCGCCGACCAGTGGCATTTGGTGAATACCGGACAAACCGGCGGAACGCCGGGTGCCGATGCCAATGTGGAAGCGGCTTGGGATGAGGTACGCGGCACCGGAGTAGTCATCGGCGTAGTGGATGACGGTCTCGAACACGCGCATCCCGACCTCAATGCTCAGTATCGTGCGGATTTGAGTTTCGACTTCAATGATAACGACCTCGATCCCACCCCATCCCTTTTCAGTGACAACCACGGAACGGCAGTTGGCGGTGTGGCAGCCGGTCGAGGAAATAACGGAATTGGCGTCAGCGGCTCGGCTCCCGAAGCAGAGTTGGCTGGATTGCGCTTAATCGCCGGACCGATTTCAGATTTAGATGTCGCTAATGCTTTGAGCCACGAAAACCAAGAGATCGATATTTATAACAATAGTTGGTCTATACGATCTCCCCTCGCCGCTCTAGAGCCTCTCTCTTTAGCGGCGTTACAAAACGGTACGACCAACGGTCGCGGTGGCTTGGGAAATATCTACGTTTGGGCCGCTGGAAACGGGTTAGAGAACAACGAAAACACGAATTACTTTGGCTATGCCAACTCCCGCTACACGATCGCCGTTTCTGCCATCGACCACAACGGCGAGCAATCTTTCTACAGCGAACCTGGTGCGCCGATTTTAGTGGCCGGCTATTCCAACGGTGCGCCTGGGGCCGGGATTACCACCACCACCACGGGAGGGCGTTATATCGACGACTTCGGTGGCACATCTTCGGCCGCGCCTCTGGTGTCGGGGGTTATCGGTTTGATGCTCGAAGCCAATCCCAATTTGACCTGGCGGGACGTACAGCACATTTTGGTGGAAACCGCCGAACAGAACGACTCTACCGACACCGACTGGACGACCAACGGGGCCGGACATCTGGTCAATCATAAATACGGTTTCGGGGCGATCGATGCCGAAGCTGTGGTGAATGCGGCGCAAACCTGGGTTAACGTCGCTCCGGAAGTATCGACCACCTCTGACATCATCAATGTGGATACCGCGATTCCCGATGGCGATCTCGCGGGGGTTTCTTCGACGGTAAGTATCACTCAAGACATCGATATCGAGTCCGTGGAAGTGGTCTTCGATGCCGACCATACCTTCCGAGGGGATTTAGCTATCTCTCTGATTTCTCCCGATGGCACCGAGTCGATTTTGGCAGAGGTTCGTGGCGATGATAAAAATGATTACAGCCGCTGGGTGTTCTCTTCAACTCGTCACTGGGGTGAATCTTCTTTGGGAGATTGGACGTTGCGAGTCTCCGATGGCGTGAGTGTCGATACTGGAACCTGGAATTCTTGGCAGTTGAACATCTACGGGACTCCTGATGATGGCGACACGCCGAACGTTCCCGCCAGCCACACCATCGTTCTCGATGCCGGGGAAGTCGTCGAAGATGTGAATTTTGGCAACCGCGAAATCGATCCGCTCTCTCCCAATGCCAATACCGATCTTTTGACTGGCAACAACGATCGAGAAATACTCGGTAGCGATGGCGACGATACGCTCTTCGCCTTTGAAGGAGACAGTATTTTGTCTGGTGGTAACGGTGCCGATGAGTTTTGGATCGCCAATGGGGTCGTGCCTTTTGCCCCCAACACGATCGCCGATTTTGAGCCGGGTATCGATACCATTGGAATCGACGGTTTGGGCATTTCTTTCGACGATCTCACCATTTCTGCGAGCGGGGAGGATGCGATCGTCAGTGCGTTGGGAAGCGATTTGGCAGTCGTCTCGGGTCTCGCACCAGAGGAACTCAACCGCAATGATTTTGTGTTTGGGTAATGAACTGACATCGACTGCGAGTTCTTGAATCTGACTCGATAGGCAGGTGGGGTGATGGGGAGAAACGGAACCTGGGGAGGCTGGGGGAGACAAGGTGACAAGGAAGAATGCGCGTATCTTGCATTCATTCTCCTCCCGTTTCCCCCGTTTCTCCCCCTCACCGCGTCCCCGCGTCCCCGCGTCACCGCGTCATCTCCTTCCCCCATTCCCCATTCGTTATTTATCGTTCATCATCTCTCTTCTCTCCTCGAGAATCTGGCGATCGCAAGCGCTATACTAAGTGGGTGTTATGGAGATAATGCTAGGTGCAAGGTAAGGGTAATGTTGGGTAAGTTTTTTCAAAAACCCGATGAAGAGTTGGGCGATCGCGTACCCCCCGGTCAATATTTAGCGAAGGGGTTTCCGGTGCTGACCTATGGCGATACTCCCACGATTCGTACCGAAGACTGGCTGTTTAAAGTCTGGGGACGGGCCAAGGAAACTCGCTTTAATTGGTCGGATTTCATGGCAATGCCCAAGCACGATTTTACGGCTGATTTTCATTGCGTAACCCGCTGGTCGAAACTCGATGTCCGGTGGCGGGGGATTAAAGTAATAGACTTCATGAAATCGATCGAAGTCGAACCCGAAGCCGTTCATATTATGCAGCATTGTTACGGCGGCTACACCACCAATATTTCCTTAGAAGACTTTTTGCGCGAGGAGAATTTCTTCGCTTACCGCTTGTTTGACGAACCCCTCCCCCCCGAACATGGCGGCCCCCTAAGACTGGTGGTTCCCCACCTCTACGCTTGGAAGAGTGCGAAGTGGATTAACGGCTTAGAATTTATCGATGAAGAGCAGTTGGGATTTTGGGAACGCAACGGCTACCATCGTCGAGGGGAACCTTGGGCCGAAGAACGTTACAGCGATCGCTTTGGGGTCTAGAACGTGCGAGAGTTGACGATCTCTTATCGTGCGGGCAAAACAAAACTCTGCCCGCATCGTCGCTATTGGTAATAGGAATCAAATATCATGCGTCTTGAGTTCAGACTCAGTCTCAAAGATTATCAAGAAGCATACATCGCCAACTATAAATCTCAACGCACGAGTTACTTTTTTCTATGGGGTTTAAGTATTATCGCAATCGGTCTGGGTTTGCTATATCTATTTTCACCGACTCTTAGCAGTTTGCTGATGCGAATTGTCGGTCTTTTATTTATACTCTTGGGTATCGGGTTAATTCCCACATTGTATTATCGTCTATTTATGCTCAAGGCTTGGCGAGATAACCCAAATTTGCGAGAACCGATCGCCATTGAGATTACCGATGAAGGAATTATCTATATTGCTGAAAGTATTCAAGCCAATATTAAATGGCCTGTCTGTTCTCATTTTATCGAAACGCCCAATCTATTTTTAATTTATCCGTTTCAACAACTTTACGGTGTTTTGCCTAAACGAACTTTTTACACTTCAGAACAGGCGATCGAATTTCGGCGATTACTCCAACAGAAAATTGGGAACCAAAAGCAATTCCCCAGTTAATTGTTGGTGACAAGTTCAGCTTGTTTGCCGCTTGTCTGAGGGAAAGGGTAACCGACTTTGGTCGCAGAGGATTAGCTAAGCGCGAGGTCACATGCAAGTCCCGGAGTCAAATAAAAGCCTGGTAGATTATCCAGAACAACAACCGCCGTCGGTGAAAAGTTAGAATGAATACTCGTTTGTCAAGTCCCAGATAAGGCGCGATCGAGCAGTAAATTGTCTAAACTTTTCCCATCGACTAAAACGGGGACGAACCACTCGTACTTCACCTAATCGTTCGGGGAAGTCTTAATCATCGGATACCCGCTCGATCGCCAGACAACACGACCCTAACAAGTCATCGATTATCTTACTTCTCCCACTCTTACGGTCTCTTTACCTCTAGAAAGTAAATCCCGAATGCGCTCCCACCGCTCGTCTCGCAAAGCTTAGCAGCGCGCCACTTTATCGTTCCTCCCAATCATCTACTTCGGCAAACATCTTATCCTCAACGAGATTCAGGCTTAATTGATGACATGCCTTAGCTTTGATGTATGAATATGGATGCATTCTACGCAAGACACACTCTAATAGAGGCGACTGAGAACGTAATCGATGAGTTGGAGTAGTGCCCGTTTGTGAGGACACTGTGGCAATCGATCGAGTTTCGTGGATGCTAACTTTGCTTGTTCGGCCGCGAGTTTGCGCGCTCGGTCGATTCCTCTGGTTCCTTCGACGATAGCAATGGCTTTATCGAGGTCTCCAGATTCGGCAAATTCTCGGGCGATAAGGGATTCTAAGGAAGGTTCCTCTTCTAATGCATAAAGAACTGGGGCAGTTAGGTTCCCGCTACGAAGGTCAGCAAAGGCTGGTTTGCCCAAGGTTTCCGTCGAACTCGTATAGTCCAAAATGTCATCGACGATTTGGAAGGCTAAGCCTAAGTGACGACCGTAATCGTAGAGGTCTTGGGCGAGTTCGTCATCAACTCCACTCAAAATGCCCGCAGCCTTGGAACTATTCGCAATCAGGGAGGCGGTTTTATAGTAACTTTTATCGAGGTAAGCTTCGATCGATAAGTCGGCATCGTACTGACTCAAACCTTGACGAATTTCACCTTCGGCAAAGTCCTTAATCACTTCCGATAGCAACTTCACGACTGCTAAGCTGTCGAGGTTTGCGAGATACCAAGAAGATTGGGCGAATAAAAAGTCCCCTGCGAGAACGGCAACTCGATTGCCGAAAACGCTGTGAACGGTTGGCAACCCCCGCCGAACTTGAGATTCATCGACGATATCGTCGTGAACTAAACTGGCGGTATGGATCATTTCTGTAATTTCGGCTAAGCGTCGATGGCGCTCGGTGATGTCCCGATCGGGTTGTGTCGCGCGGGAGATCAGCAGGACGATGGCCGGTCTCACTCGTTTGCCCTCAGCCTCGAACAAATGTTCGGCCGCAGCGAACAAGATAGGGTGTCGCGCACCGATCAGATTCTTTAAGTTTTGAGTTAGAACTCGCAGATCTTCTTCAACCGGCGCAAAAAGAGAGGTAGCTAAGGTCATGGGTCAGCCGACTCGGGCGTAAAGTTACGAAATTTTACATATCTTGTATCTATTCTAAGCGAACCGCTTCGAGTAGGGAAGTTATAAGATGGATCTAATCCCTCATTTATCCCCATTTCACTGCGATCGAGCCGATATGACCACCCGATCGCCCACTGAGAATCGAACGGTTTACCGAACCGGACTCGGGTCAATTTTACACATCTTTGTAAAGAATCGTAAAGTATCTTCCCTCCCTTGTGAAAAACCCCCAGACTCTTGTGCTAGACTAGGTTGTAAGGATTGTAATCATTCCATACATTCAACTGCGAATAAGCTTGTGGGGAGCTTCCACATAAACCTTCTGACTCTCACTTAGAGAAAAGATTTGGTAATTCAGAGCAGCTCAAATACTAAGAGCTAACTCGAGATCCCTGAGTGCTAGAGTAGTGGCTTGCAAAAAAGCTGGTGAGGTTTTCAATCTCTAGACTCAAAATGTTTATTGGTTCTGCCGAAATCGGGCTGCTCTGGGAAATCCCCACAAAAACTGAGCGTAAGTAAGGGATCGTTACTTCCCCTGCTGTACCTGTACTGCTTCGGCATTCCGGCTCCGGTTTGGGGTGGGGTGCTGTCACTTTGCTGTTAGGTCTTTTCGATCGATCGTTCGCTGCTTTACCTCTGGCCGTCTTATGAGTTTCCACGATATGCCTCTAATCATCCCCCTCCTAGCAACGGGTTACTTGCTCGTGATTCACGTCCTGTTAATGTTAGTACAAAGAAGAGCCAAAGAATCCAGTTCTTGAAGCTCTATGCCAACATTTTCGCCGAGTACGCGATTCACTCCTAAACAAGACAAAACCCGAAATCTGCGCTTAGTGCAATAGTCCACTCCCAGGTACTAGACCTGGGAGTCATTTTTTGAGAAGGTTTTTAGCCTCTAAACCGCTGCTACAGCCTGCTCGATCGGGTACTAGAGATTAGATCGGAATCCAATTCTATCTCAAGGCTCCTGAAATGGGGTGACGGGGTAAAACCACCTTGACAATCGTCATAAATTCGAAAGCCGCCCGTTAACTGTCGGCTTTCGATACGACCGTCGAGCGCTCCAAAACCTCTGAAAGCCACCGTAGAATTTGAGAATTCACGATATCGGGATGCTCGTCGTGAGGACAGTGACCCGCGTTAGGAATCGAGATAAACTCAATCGAATCGTTGGTTTGTTGAAAAATTTGCGCCCCTTTGACCGGAGTCCACGGATCGTCTTCTCCCCACAACACCAGTAACGGACATTGAACCCGAGGTAGGAGTTGAGCCGGAGAGGGTCCTGGAGGAGCTGTCAGAACAGAGGCAAAAACCTGTTGCGCCCCCGGATCGCAAGAGGGTTGATAGAGCAGATCCACCAGTTCGTCCGTCACCGCCTCGCGATTGCGATATACCTGATACAAAGTACGACGAATGCGGTGTTTGGCGCGAATGCGCTCGAACAAAAACGGACCAACCGACTTCGAACCAATGAGTTGTGCAAACGTACCCATCACCCACCGTAAAGGGAAGGTCAGTTCTTCGGGACGGTGGTTGAGACCTCCGGCACAGTTGAGCAATACCGCACCAGCCGTCATCTGGGGATGGTTGGCCGCCACCATCAACGCCAGCAAGGCCCCGATCGAATTTCCGATCCAGATCGTGGGTCGATCGATGTGAGTTTTCCAAAACGCTTGCAGCAGGTCTTGCCACAGTTCGAGGCTGTACGAAATCGGTGCTTTATCCGACCCACCGAAACCAAGTAAATCCAACGCAAAAACTTGATATCCCGCCTCAGCCAAAACGGGAATATTTTTACGCCAGTGCCCGATCGAAGCACCGAAGCCATGAATGAGGACTAACGGCTGGCCGGTTCCCAACACTGCATACTGAATTTGATGACCTTGCCATTGCCAAAACTGTTTTTCTAGAACACCAGGCGATTGGGTCTGTTGGATTGTCACGGTATTTTAAGCGAACTTCATGTTTTTTTATAAACATATATTAATCCGAATCTGGGTTGAGGGTGGGGAGACATCGAAAAATATCGGACCGGGTAACTGTTAAATTTTCAGTCCGAGTTCGGACGCAAACGCAGTTTAGTCATCGAGCGCAACTGTGATAGGATATGAACTAGTCCATATCTCCTCAAGTTCTGCAACGATTGCGATCGAAGCTAAACATTCGAGTAATGTGAAAATTATCTTAAGCCTCGATGGCATCACCGCAACATCTGGCTATCCTTAAAGAAGGCGTTGAGATCTGGAACCAGTGGCGAGAAGAGCACCCCACAAATCGCCCCGACCTTAAAGCCATTCATCTCATCCATCACTATCTTCGAGAAGTCAACTTAAGTTCGAGCCGTCTCGATCGGGCCGATTTGACCAAAGCCGATCTGTGCCTTGCCAATCTAGAGCGAGCCAATCTCGATCGGGCCAACCTCACCAATGCTACCCTCTACACCAGTAATTTGAGAAACGTCAGTTTAAAAGAAGCGGATCTGACCCGCGCGGATTTTACTGAGGCTAACTTGAATAATGCCGATCTATCTCTAGCCATTTTGCATCAAGCTCAGCTCAATCGCGCCGATCTGACCGATGTCCGACTTTACACGGCGAATTTAAAAAAAGCCGATTTATCCTACGTGCAGCTCGTGCGAGCGGATATGCGAGAAGCCGATTTGAGTATGGCTGCTTTGGGAGAAGCCAATTTGCGAGAAGCCAACCTCAGTTTTGCCGTTGGCTCTCTGGCTCGGTTCGTCGGCGCAAATCTTACCCACGCGACTCTGTACCGCGCCAATCTGAGTTTAGCCAACTTTTGCATGGCCAACTTCATGGCCGCTCGGCTTTCGCGAATAAGCTTAATTGGTGCGAACCTGATCGGGGCCAACTTTTACCGAGCAGACTTAAGCGGTGCCGACCTCACCCAAGCCGATTTTAGAGAAGCCAGTTTGCGCATTGCCAATCTGACCCACGCCAAACTCGCTGGGGCAAATCTGAGCATGGCAAATTTGACCGAAGCTACCCTCTGGAAAGCCGATTTATCCGGAGCCAACCTCTATCAAGCCAACCTCTATCAAGCCGATCTCAAAGGTGCGATTTTAACCGGGGCGACGATGCCAGATGGTTCGAGCCATTTGTAGGAAATAGGGAATGGGGAACGGGGAACGGGGAATGGGAGGAAGATGACGCGGTGACGCTCCAGAAGGAGAGAAACGGGGGAAACGGGAGAAACGGGGGAATGAATGCAAAATTCTTCCTTGTCTTCCCAAGCCCCCGAGAGCTAGCGAAGCCCCCGAAGCCTCCGACACTCCCCAAGCCTCCAGCAGCAGTCACTCTCTCAAATCTCGACCGTCGAGAGCGGCTGCCATCACTTCGGGAAATCGATCGGGGGTACAGGCAAAGGTAGGAATTCCCAAGTCGGCTAGATGCTGGGCGTTTTGCCGATCGAAATCCGGTGCGCCTTCGTCGTTGAGAGCCAGCAGTACCACCAACCGCACTCCTATCTCGCACAACCGAGCAACTCGGGCGAGCATGGCATCGGAGTTTCCCCCTTCGTAGAGATCGCTAATTAATACTAGAATCGTTTCCCTCGGAGCGTCTATGAGTCCCTGGCAACAGGCGAGCGCGCGATCGATATCCGTACCACCTCCCAATTGCATCCCCAGCAACACTTCCACCGGATCTTGGAGTCGATCGGTCAAATCCACGATCGAGGTATCGAATCCGACGAGATAGGTTTTTAACGAGTCTAGCGAAGCCAGTACTGCGGCAAAAATACTCGCGTACACCACCGAAGTTGCCATCGAGCCACTACGATCGATGCAGAGAACAATTTCCGGGAGAGAGGATTTTGAGGGGGTACGACCGATGCGAGTCACCGGAACCAGAGTTCGGTACTGTGGCAGATAGTGCTTGAGATTGGCGCGAATCGTCCGTTCCCAATCGAGTTCGCGATGGCGGGGGCGGCGATTGCGGTGGGTCTTGCGTCTGGCTCCTCTGACGGCACTGGCCAGGGGGTGGGCGAGCTGCTCTTGTAATGCCGCGACGACCTCCTCGACGACTTGGCGCAAGCTCTGGCGTTGCGTCGGGGACATTCCTCGGTGAAGGGAGAGTAAATCGGCAACCAGACGCACATCCGGCTCGACGGTCTCGAGGATTTCCGGTTCTAAGAGCAAATGGTATAAATCCAGTCGGTCTAGGGCATCTTGTTGGAGAATGCGGGCAATAGAGGTGGGAAAGTAGGTGCGAACCTCCCCCAACCAGCGAGCCACTCTCGGGGAAGAACGTCCTAAATCGCCAGAACGTTCGCTCTCGTAAACAGCTTCCATTGCCGCATCGATCGCCTGTTCGGTTTCAGTGAGGGAGACGGAGGCATCCGGACGACCCGCGCCCTGAGCATCTGCGCCCTGAGCATCTGCGCTCTCAATACCTGCACCCTCAGTCGATGCCTCAGTCTGGTCTGGACCTAAAATCAGCCGCCAGCGTCGTAAGTGTTTGAGATTACCCTCTCGATCCATCTGGGTTGAGTTTTGAGTTGGGCTTTACGGGTTGGGAGTTCGATCGCCTCTAAGTCCTTTGCCGTCAAGCTCGAGTCGGCATCAGGTAGTTCGCGTCCTTATGTTATCTTTCAGGTAGGTTGCACGGTATTGAGCAAAGATCGTGTTGGGGTTTAAATGGGGTTCTCGATTGGGAAACCGGCCAAGTTGCTTGAGATAACTGCAAATGTTACTTCATTAAGTCGATCGTTCGTCTTTCTGGGCAGACAGCAACGAACTGGCGCGGTCAATATTGCCAAAGAACCATCGATCGTGCGTGACAGAGTGACTCAAAATAAGTGACTCAAAACAACAGAAAATTTCAGGCATTTTCAGGTTGAGGGACATCCTCATGACATTACGCAAAAAAATACTGTTCGCGATCGGTGGGACGCTCGTCACCCTCAACGGGATATTGTATGCCACGTCATCGATGCTTCGGTTCCCAAATGGGGACTCAATGGGGGATTTATTCGAGCTAGCTCTAGGTATCGCATCGAGCGGCATACTCTTGTGGTTCGTCGATCGATGGATGGTTTCCACTCGATTTTACCCCGATCGGACAACAGCCGAATTCGACCGACCCGATCGCGATCGGGTCGCATCCAACATAACCGAGAACGAAATTCTAGACTTGCGCGAGACGATCGACACCCTCAAAGCTACCCTCGATCGCCAAGATCGACAACGGCAAGAACTCGAATCTCGCTATCGACTCATGGCCGAAAACTCAACAGATTTAATCGTCCGGGCAACCCCAGACGGGATTCTGTTATACGTCTCCCCGGCCTGCGAGATGTTGTTAGGATACCGCGCCGAGGAACTCGTCGGCCGGAATATCTACGATCTGTTTCACCCCCAAGATTTTAATACCTTCAATCGCACCCGCGCGAGGGCGATCGAACCCGCATCGAGCTTAACGGTCAGCTATCGAATTCGCAACAAACAAGGGGAATACGTATGGTTTGAAACCACCAGCCGTCCCGTTCGCGACCCCGAAACCGATCGCCCCATCGAAACGATCTCCGTCTCGCGAGATATTACCGAGCGCAAACTCGCCGAAAAAGACTTGCGCCAAAGCGAAGCCTCGATTCGCTCGATGTATAAAGTCACCTCGTCGCGCCAGCTTAACTTTGAAGAGCGCCTGCAAGGCTTGTTGGCGTTGGGACGACTGCGGTTCGGTCTCGAGATTGGCATTTTATCGCGCATTGAAGACGATCGCTTCGAGGCGATCGAAGTTCAATCCCCCAGTAACGCGATCGCCCGAGGGGATACCTTCGAGTTAGAGAAAACCTACTGCTACCGCACCATCGAAGCCCGAGAACCCCTCTATTTCGAGTTTCTCCTCGTTTGCGGCTGTACCGAACCACCCGAGTACGGTCCGTTTAAAATCCAAGCCTACATCGGCACGCCCGTAATTGTCGGCGGTCACGTATACGGAACCCTGAGTTTTTCGAGCACTCGCCCCTTAGCCGAACCCTTCAAAGCCGTCGATCGAGAAATTTTAAAGCTGATGGCGCAATGGATTGGTGGAGAGATCGAGCGCCAGCAAGCGGCTTCGGAATTAGCCGGGGCCCGCGACGAAGCGATCGCCGCCACCCAGGCCAAAAGCGATTTCCTCGCCAATATGAGTCACGAAATCCGCACGCCGATGAATGCAGTTATCGGCATGACGGGATTGCTGCTCGATACTTCCCTCACCCACGAACAGCAAGATTTCGTCCAAACCATTCGCAATAGCGGCGAGGCACTGCTCGGGATTATTAACGATATTCTCGACTTCTCCAAAATTGAGTCGGGCAAACTCGAACTCGAAAACCAGCCCTTCGATTTAGCTGCCTGCTTGGAAGAATCCCTGGATTTGCTCGCCTCCAAAGCCACGCAAAAAAGCGTCGAACTCGGATATCTGCTCGAGAGAGACACCCCCAGAGCCATTCGAGGAGATATTACTCGCCTCAGACAAATCCTAGTCAATCTCATTAGCAATGCTGTGAAATTTACCGAGTCGGGAGAAGTGGTCGTCTCCGTGAAGGCTCGTCTTTGCAGCGCCCCAGCGATCGATCCCACTCTAGAGTTATCCCCGCTCGAAGACGGTGGCGATGGGCTTCCCCCGACGGGGCAGTTATATCAGTTGCAATTTGCCGTGCGCGATACGGGCATCGGCATTCCTCGCGAACGGATGTATCGCCTGTTTCGCTCCTTCAGTCAAGTAGACTCGTCAACCACCCGCGAGTACGGAGGAACGGGTTTGGGACTGGCGATTAGCAGGCGGTTATCAGAAATGATGGGGGGGCAAATGTGGGTTGAAAGCGGTGGGGCGATCGCTGGAAGTCCACCACTGGGATTCGCGCTGCCAACAGCAGAGGATCGATCGGAGGAGGAATCGGGCGGCTCGACCTTTTACTTTACCGTCCGGGTGCGATCGGCTCCAGAACTACCCCAATCTCAACCCCAATCCCCCACGGAGTTAGTAGATAAACGGCTGCTCGTGGTCGATGACAATCCCACCAATTGCAAAATTTTAACCCTCCAGACCCAAGCTTGGGGAATGTTAACCGAAACCGTGGCATCGGGACCCGAAGCCTTAGAGCGACTCGAACGCGGAGAGCGCTACGACTTGGCCATTCTCGATATGCAAATGCCGAAAATGGATGGTCTGACCTTGGCTGCCAAGATTCGCCAGCAGCCAGCTGGGGAAAATTTACCCCTGGTGATGCTCACGTCCTTGGGAACTTCCTTAAGCGAACTCAAACGAGGGGATGTGAAATTTGCTGCCTTTGCCAACAAGCCGATCAAGCAATCTCAAATCTACAATATCTTGCTCGGGGTTTGTAGCGGCCAACCCATTTCATTGGGGCAAATAGGCAGTTACGCCTCCAAGCTCGATCCCCATCTGGCCCGGCGACTGCCGTTGAGGATTTTGCTGGCCGAGGATAACGTCGTCAATCAGAAAGTCGCGATCCAAACCCTCGCCCGGATGGGCTATCGGGTAGATGTGGTGGGCAATGGAGTCGAAGTCCTCGACGCATTGAAGTGCTTGCCTTACGATGTCGTGCTGCTCGACGTGCAGATGCCGGTGATGGACGGCTTGGAAGCCGCGCGGCATATCTGTCAGCAATGGTCGTCAGAAAGTCGCCCCCGACTGATCGCCCTGACAGCTAACGCCATGACCGGCGATCGCGAAGCTTGTTTGAGGGCAGGCATGGACGACTATATCAGCAAACCCATTCGCGTCGAAGAATTGGTGAAAGCCCTCATTAGCTGCCGTCCGGTGGAAGAGTGGGGAAATCTCGAAGGGACGATGGACTGGTTCGAGCCAGAAGCACCGCCTCCCCCTCCTCCGACAGAGAAGACCGCAGCCGGAGAAACCCTATGTGCGAAAACCCTAGAGGATTTACAGGAAATCGATGCCCTCGAAGAATTGATCGAGCTATATCTAGTCGAGTCGCCTAAAATTCTCGATCGACTGCGAAATGCTCTGAGGGAGGGGAATGCGATCGGCATAAAGGATGCAGCACATTCTCTTAAATCCACCAGTGCGGCAATTGGCGCGTTTCCCCTTTCCGACTTGAGCGCCCAGCTCGAAATCTTAGGTAAAATCGAAGGTCTCGTCGATGCGGCCCGGTTATCGGCGCAAGTGGAAACAGAATACGAACGGGTAACAGTTGCCCTCAAACAAAAACTCGAGGAACTCGAAAATGAACCCTCGATGAATGTCAGTTC
>JAXHUC010000112.1:0-21285 GCA_034189805.1 Cyanobacteriota bacterium | reverse complement strand
CTAAAGCTGGTGGTGGGACGTTGCATTTACTGCACGTTCTCTCCCCGGCAACGGATGACATCGGAGAAATCCCCCTATTTGCCTCCGCCGCCGACTACGGCATGGAGATGTACAGCGACGCAGCGCATCAGTATCTCAAATCCTGGCACGCCCTTGAAGACAAAGGTTTGGCAATGTTGCGATCGCTCGCTGAATTAGCTACTGCGATGGGCATCGAAACGGATTTTACCCAACTGATCGGCAATCCCGGCGAAAAAATTTGCGAGTTAGCTCAGGATTGGGAAGCCGACCTGATTGTAACGGGAAGTCGTCGGCGATCGGGATTTAAGGAGTTGTTCCTCGGCAGCATCAGTAACTACGTCTCCCACCGCGCCCCCTGTTCCGTCCTCATCGTCCACCCCCAACAGACCATCTCCCCGATGGAATACGACGAGGAAGTTCCCGAGAGGGAGGAGGTGGAGGTGGTACGAGAGACGCAGTAGGGGAAATGGGAGATAGAAATGACGCGGGGACGCGGGGACGCGGGGACGCGGAGAGGGGAAGATGGGGGAAACGGGAGGAGAATGAATGCAAGATACGCGCATTCTTCCTTGTCACCTTGTCTCCCCAAGCCCCCGAAACCCAAAAGCTCCCGAAGTCTCCTAAGCTCCCGAAGCCTCCCAAGCTCCCCGACCGCCGAAGAGGGCGAAGCATTTGGATTTGTTAGATGTCGTTTGGTTCCGTGATTTTTCGCTCAAATGCTTTGCCCCTACAAGCCCCTGCACCCTTGCACGCAAAAATACTATGCCCACAAAAACCCTCACCACCGGACGCATCCACTCTGTCGAAACTTGCGGGACGGTGGATGGCCCCGGTATCCGGTTCGTCATCTTCACCCAAGGCTGTCCGTTACGCTGCCTCTACTGCCACAATCCCGATTGCCGCCATCCGACGGGCGGAAAAGAGACGACGGTGGAGGCATTAATCGAGCAAATCCAGAAATATCGCAGCTACATGGCATTTTCCGGTGGCGGGGTGACGGTGACGGGGGGAGAACCGCTGATGCAGCCGCAGTTCGTCCTCGAAATCTTCCGCCAATGTCGAGAATTGGGGATTCACACGGCATTGGATACTTCCGGCTACGTCAATTTAGAGGTGGCCAAACCCGTCCTCGAGATGGTGGATTTGGTCTTACTCGATATCAAATCTTTCAACCCGGAAACCTATCGCCAAGTGACGAGCGTTTCTCTCGAACCCACCCTCAATTTTGCTCGCTATTTAAGTGCGATCGGCAAGAAGACTTGGATTCGCTTCGTGTTGGTTCCGGGTCTGACCAACGCACCGGAAAATATTCATGGATTGGCAGAATTTGTTTCTACGTTAAAGACTGTCGATCGAGTGGAAATCCTTCCTTTTCACAAAATGGGAGAATATAAATGGGAGCAGTTAGGCTACGAGTACCAACTTCACGATACGCCAGCTGCTTCTTCTGAAGACGTGCAACAGGCACTTGACATTTTTCAACAGTACGATTTACCCGTTCGGTAACATTTTCATGTAGACAATCTACGATTCCAGGTAAACGATCTACGCTGGAAGTGTAGGGTTATCTTGTTTCGATTTTTGACGATCGAACCTCAAAATAAAACGAGCAAATTAACATTTAATATTATCATTTTTTGCTCGTGCGTAACCCCGCACTTTATAAAACTAAAAGTAAAACGAAAATCGTTTACCCTAGCAATGGAACCCTCCGAACGAGAATCCACTTCGCAACACATTACCAAACATCCACCGACCCATCACCCATTACAGCGTTCTCACTGTTGTTTTTGCCAACATTTTCAACTCGAAGGATACCGATGGGGATATTGCAATCTACTTGATGTTTACGTCCGAGGCGATCTCGAATCGTGTCGGGCGGCTATTCCTCCGTTTTTCATCCCGACAGATCCAACTCAAGAAATCGAAAATCAGGAAAACTCATGAAAGTTGACAGCATTCAATCTCTAGAAGCGCTCATCGATCGCGTTCTGGCAGCCCAAGCCCAATACGCGAAATTCTCCCAAGAAAAAGTCGATGAAATTTTCAAACAAGCAGCCCGTGCCGCTAACGCCCAACGGATTCCTTTAGCGAAAATGGCCGTTGCCGAAACGGGGATGGGAGTTGTTGAAGATAAGGTGATTAAAAATCACTTTGCTTCGGAATATATCTACAACAAATACAAAGACGAAAAAACCTGCGGCACGATCGAGCGCGATCGCCATTTCGGCATCCAAAAAATGGCCGAACCCGTGGGCATTTTGGCGGGGATCGTTCCCACCACCAACCCCACCTCCACCACGGTTTTCAAAGCCCTTCTCGCCCTGAAAACCCGCAATGCCATCATTTTTTCCCCCCACCCACGGGCGAAGCAATGCTCTGTCGAAGCGGCGAAAATCGTTCAGGATGCGGCGATCTCGGCCGGGGCCCCGCCGGATATTATCGGCTGGATCGATGAACCCACGGTGGAACTCTCCAATGCCTTGATGCAGCATCCGCGGGTCGCCTTGATTTTAGCCACGGGAGGACCGGGGATGGTGAAAGCCGCCTACTCCTCGGGCAAACCCTCCCTGGGAGTGGGGGCAGGGAATACCCCAGCCGTCATCGACGAAACTGCCGACATCCGCATGGCCGTGAGTTCGATCCTGTTAAGCAAAACCTTCGATAACGGTACCATTTGCGCCTCGGAACAGTCCGTGGTGGTGGTGGATGAGGTGTACGAGGCGGTGAAGCAAGAATTTTGCGCTCGCGGTGCGTATTTCCTCAACCCGGAAGAAAAAGCCAAAGTCGGCAACCTGATTCTCAAAAACGGTCGTCTCAACGCCGCCATCGTCGGACAACCGATCTCGAAAATCGCCGAACTGGCGGGGATGTCCGTTCCCGAGGGTACGAAAGTTTTCATCGGCGAAGCGGAAGACATTGGCGAAACCGAACCCTTCTCCATCGAAAAACTTTCTCCGATTTTGGGGATGTATCGATCGCCTAACTTCGACGGGGCGACCCAAACCGCCCAGGACTTGGTCCTCTTAGGCGGGCGGGGACATACCTCCGTTCTCTACACCGCCCCCCAAAACCAAGACCGAATCGCCACCTTTGAATCGATCGTCTCCACCGCCCGCGTCCTGATTAATACGCCTTCTTCTCAAGGGGCGATCGGAGATTTATACAACTTCAAACTCGATCCCTCCCTGACGCTGGGTTGCGGGACTTGGGGCGGCAACTCTATCTCCGAAAATGTCGGCGTTCGCCACCTCCTGAACGTCAAAACCGTTTCCGAACGCCGGGAGAACATGCTGTGGTTCCGCATTCCCCCCAAAGTCTACTTCAAATACGGCTGTCTCCCCGTTGCCCTGCGGGAGTTGGCCGGCAAACAGCGGGCGGTTATCATTACCGACAAACCCCTCTACGACTTGGGGATCACCGAAGAAGTCACCGAGGTTCTCGACGAAATCGGCATCGAATACGATATCTTCTACAACGTCGAACCCGATCCCTCCCTGACCACGGTGCACAAGGGTCTGGCTTTACTCAACAGTTTCCAACCCGATGTCATCATTGCCATGGGAGGTGGATCGCCGATGGATGCGGCGAAGGTGATGTGGCTGATGTACGAACAGCCCGCAGTGGAGTTCGAGGGTTTGGCGATGCGGTTTATGGACATTCGCAAGCGGGTGTACGAACTGCCGCCTTTGGGGGAAAAAGCGATGATGGTAGCGATTCCCACCACCTCGGGAACGGGTTCGGAAGTCACGCCGTTTGCGGTGGTAACGGACGATCGCACCGGAATTAAATACCCCCTCGCCGACTACGCCCTCACACCAAATATGGCGATCGTCGATCCGGAATTGGTGCTGGGAATGCCCAAAAAACTAACGGCCTACGGTGGCATTGATGCATTAACCCACGCCCTGGAAGCTTACGTGTCGGTGTTGGCGACGGAATTTACCGAAGGATTGGCCCTCGAGTCGATCGGATTGCTGTTCGAGTACCTACCCCGTTCTTACCAAAAAGGGGCAGACGACCCGGAGGCGCGCGAAAAAGTCCACTACGCCGCCACCATCGCCGGGATGGCTTTTGCCAATGCCTTCCTCGGGGTTTGCCACTCCCTCGCCCACAAACTCGGTTCCACCTTCCACGTCCCCCACGGTTTGGCCAACGCCCTGATGATTTCCCACGTCATCCGCTACAACGCCACCGATGCCCCCTTCAAACAGGCAATTTTCCCCCAATACGAGTACCCGCAGGCCAAAGCCCGGTACGCGCAAATTGCCGATTACCTGCGCCTGGGGGGAGAGACTCCCGATGAGAAGGTGACGAAATTGGTAGAGGCGATTGAAGAGTTGAAGCAACAATTGGACATCCCGATGACCATTGCCGAGACACTATCTGAGGACGATCGCGAGTTCTACGATCGAGTCGAAGACATGGCCGATTTAGCCTTCGACGACCAATGTACCGGGGCCAACCCCCGCTATCCCCTGATTCGGGATTTGAAAGAACTCTACGTTTTGGCGTACTGCGGCTGTCGGTTGGAGGCGACGCTGTATCACCCGGAAACGGAGGAGAGTTTGGCGTAGGGGCCGTAGACCTGTAGGACTGTAGGGGCAAAGCCTTTGAGCGAAAAATTATTGGTAAAACGAAATCAAACCAATCCAAATGCTTCGCCCTTTTTCAAGAAGCATCGATTGCGAACATGGCCGGTAAGGATTCAGGTTCCATTTGAGATCCTGCTGGGGTAACAATGGGTAGGGGCGGGTTTTGACTGATTTCATCGGGTAAATCTCTCAAGAGACTGCTAAACCCGCCCTTACATCGTCCTGCCCCATAAACCAAGTCTTCTGCGCGTTAAACTTTCAAAGATGACCGAGCTATGGTGGCGATCGCCATGTCTGCCAAAATAGAACTTCTCAAATCGATTCCCATTCGTTGCCATGACTCTCGCGAAGCCACCCCTATCGATTAGCCTCAGAGATGGCGACGGTGCTATCGGTGTTGCAAACTGGGTTAGAGGCGATCGAACATCAAGAGTTCAAGCAAGGTTTAGTCGAGGGGTAGAAATCAATTGCTCTCTTTGGACTGAATGTTGGCGAAAGTATAATAGAGGTTAAATTTTTTTGTATTGATAAAAGTACAATAAATGAATATGGCTTCGCCCTTGTATCAATTAAAAATTAGTATACCACAGCCCTCAAACCCTTAAAACCTCGTTGAAAAATTTCTCATTTTTCCGCAATTTCGGGGTTGAAAACCGGAAAAATTGACCCTCGCGACACAAATTTCGATCGGAACTAGAAGGGAAAGGGCGATCGCCTAAAAATCAAACTCATATCCATCCCTAGAAAAAACAATTCGATTTCCTTCACACTCCACATTCAACCATCCGAGGCGATCGCAAGTGGAAGTCAAATTATTCATCAAAAAGCCAAACGATTGCTTCCGCCTCGATGTCATTTCCTTCCCCAGCAGCCGTTTGAGAGCGATCGCACTATCGAAGAGTTCGTCGATGGTATGGGGTTCGGCTTCCCCCAGTTCTAAGAGGCGATCGCGAAATGCCCGATATTTACGTAAATCGTTACTCGTCATGTTGTTTTCTCTATTGGGATCTTCGATCGTAGATCGATCTGCCTCAAATCCCCAGAGACCGATCCCAATCCATCACGCAATGGCGATTCCCCACTTCGCGTCCTTTGTGCCTTTGTGGTTTATTAAGATGTTGGCATTCTTTTTGCAGGGAGTCAGGACTTGAGAGGTCAGAATTGGCAAATTGGTACGAAAGTCAAATATCGAGATCGATCTTTCACAGCTTGGCAAGTTCCGTTACTCATCATCCTCCTACTTTTTGGTTGTTTCGGCTGTGGCAGCCAGCCGCCTCCGATCGCCCAAATCATCGAACCCGTCGGGTCCAAACCCGTCGAACCCGCTAATAGCAAGCCCGAATTTCCCCAAATCAGCGGCAGCCGTTTGATGGAACACGTTGAAGCCCTCGCCTACGAACGGTATCGTAACCTCGATCGCGATCGGGCGCGAGACTATATTATCCAATCCCTCGAAGAAGCCGGATACTCCCCCCAACTCCAATCCTTCGACGGCGGCATCAATATCGTCGCCGTTCGTCCGGGAACCGATGCCGCAGCCGGAACTATCTTACTCGGGGCCCACTACGACACCGTTCCCAACTCTCCCGGTGCCGACGACAACGCCACGGGAGTTGCTGCCGTTCTAGAAATTGCCCGATTGCTGGCAAACGTAGACACTCCACGCACCCTGGAACTGGTGTTTTTCGACTCGGAAGAAGTTGGACTGCTCGGTAGTTTGGCATATGCGAGTACTGCCGATGCCGAAACTCTCCACGGGGCGATCGTACTCGATATGCTGGGGGTAGCTTGTCGGACTCCCGGCTGCCAGCAGTATCCCCAGGGATTGCCAGCCGTTGCCTTACCCGATACGGGTGATTTCCTCGCCGTCGTCGGCAATGCAGAAGACCCACAGTTACTCACTGCCTTCCAAACTGCCCGCAATTCCCAACTTCCCCCTGTCGTCACCCTGCCGATTCCCCTACGCGGTCTCCTCACTCCTGACGTTCTGCGCAGCGACCACGCCCCGTTTTGGTTGCAGGGTATCGGCGCGGTGATGGTGACAGATACGGCGAATTTCCGCAATCCCCACTACCACCAACCGACGGATTTACCCGAAACCCTCGATCGAGATTTTTTCCAAGGTTCGGTGCAACTTGTTCTCAATGCAACGACGATCTTATTGGAACAGGAAGAGGTGGGAGGAAATTAATTGCAACATCCGACTGTGATGGTAACAGTGGTAGCTTGCATTACCATCACTCGATCGCTCTCGAACTGTTCGAGTCAGAAATTCTGTCCGTCTCTTGAGTTGGGTTGGTATTGGTGAGAGACTACCGGACGGATCGATCGACACCTTTCCGTACCAACTTATCGGAGTACCTGAGTGACACCATCCATAGACCATGATGCTATTTTCAAAGAGCTGCTTTCTACTTTCTTTCTCGATTTTCTCGAACTGTTCGCCCCCCAAGTCCTTGAATACTCCGAACCCACGGAGTTCAGCTTAGAACCAACCGAAACCGTTCGCGAAGTCTTCAGTCCCATCACCCAAGGGAAAAAGAAAGTTGCCGATGTCGTCGCCCGTCTCAAGTTTCAAGATCGAGCTGCCTATTTTCTCGTCCACGTCGAGTCCCAATCCAGCGCTTACACGTCAGAAGACTTCCGATTGCGGATGTTTCAATATTTTGCCCGCTTGCACGAAAAATTTCGTTTGCCCGTCTATCCCATTGCCCTGTTTACCTTTGACGAACCGTTCCAGGAACAGGAGAATCGCTACACCGTCCGTTTCCGCGATCGCCAAGTCTTAGATTTTAGCTTCGTCGGCATTCAACTCAATCGACTCAACTGGCGAGATTTCCTGGGACGGGAAAACCCCGTCGCTTCAGCTTTGATGGCGAAAATGCAGATTGCCCCTGGCGATCGCGCCCGAGTCAAAGCCGAGTGTTTGCGGTTACTTGCTACCCTTGAATTGGATGCAGAAAAAATGGAATTCATTTCGGGTTTCATTGGCACGTATTTACCCCTAACCGAAGCAGAAGAAGAGCAGTTTGAAGAAGTTCTCGAATCGATGGAGTTAGAAACCAAGGAGCGCGTGATGCAGTTTGTCACAGATTGGGAGCAGAAGGGGCGCGAACAGGGCAGAGAAGAAGGATTGCAAGAAGGCCGACAGGAGGGACTACAAGAAGGACGGCAAGACGATATCGTCCGCATCCTAGAAATTCGGTTTGCAGAAATTGCCCCGGAATTAAGGGAGAAAATTGGGCAAATCGAAGATTTAGACGTGCTGGAAATGCTTCTCGTACAAGCGGTGACGAGTCAATCTTTAGAAGCGTTTATTTCGGTGACCCAGGAAGTGTTTGAACCGGAAAACCCAGAACCCAATTCGGATAATGGAGAAACTGAATCCGATCGCTAACATTTCCTATGAGCCTAAAAATTCTCCAAATTGTCCCATCGATTTCCCTCGTCTATGGCGGTCCGAGTCAGATGGTACGAGGTTTTTCCGCTGCCCTGGCGCGACAGGGAGTCGATCTGACGATTCTCACCACCGATGCCAACGGCGATCGCGGTCAGCCCCCCCTCAACGTTCCCCTCGATCGCCCCGTCTCCCAACAAGGATACCAAGTTCGCTATTTCCGCTGTTCCCCCTTCCGACGCTATAAATTCTCGATCGATTTGCTACGTTGGCTGTGGCAACACGCACCGGAATACGATCTGGCCCACATTCACGCCCTGTTTTCCCCGGTCAGCAGTGCGGCAGCTTGGGTGGCCAGGCAGCGCAACTTACCCTACATTCTCCGACCTCTGGGAACTCTCGACCCGGCGGACTTGCAAAAAAAGAAGCAACTCAAACAGATTTACGCCGCATTTCTAGAAAAAGGTAACATCACCGGAGCAGCCGCCCTCCATTTTACCGCCCCTCGGGAAGCGGAAATTTCCCATCGCTTCGGGGCGCAAACCCGAGATTTAGTCATTCCCCTCGGAGTCACTCCGCCGACAAAATCGGAAATCGACCCCCTCGATATCCTCAAATCCCACTTACCGGATTTGAAATACGATCGACCTTGGATTTTGTTTCTGTCGCGCATCGAACCGAAAAAGGGTTTAGATTTGTTGATTCCTGCTTTGGAAAAGCTGTTGAGTCAGGGGTTAGAGTTTCAATTTATCCTCGCGGGCAGCAATCCTCAAGACCCCGAATACGAAGCCCGAATTCAACAGCAGATTGCTGCCTCTCCTCTGATCGAACAAACGGCGATCGCGGGTTTTGTGACTGGAGAGTTGAAGTCGGCTTTGTTGCAGCGCGCGGACTTATTCGTCTTGCCATCTTATTACGAAAACTTTGGGATTGCCGTGGCCGAAGCGATGGTCTCTGGAACGGCGGTGGCAATTTCCGATCGGGTACATATCTGTGATGAGGTGAGCCAGTCGGAATCGGGTTGGGTGGGGTCTTGCGATGTCGAATCCGTCGCTCGAACCATCGAATCGGCTTTGGAAAACCCCGCAGAATGCCAGCGTCGGGGAACGAACGCCCAAGCTTATGCGATCGAACATTACAGTTGGGATGCGATCGCCCAGGAAACGCTAAGAGCGTACCAGTCGATTCTCGAACCGCAAAAATCCCAATGCTGAAGGGGAGAGGGCGATCGTTTTATCTGGTGAAGAGCAAAGCGTTTGGGAGCCATACCTTAAAAACTCGGGCATTTTCCCCCAAATGCTTCGCCCTTACTTCAGATTCTCAACATTGAGAATCGATTCTCGGAAATTAGGACATTCCCTGAATGATGTAGTCGAAATAGGGACCGGCAACGGCAGCATCATCTGCACTCAACAGGGCAAGGGACGCAGCTTTCAAGCACTGCATTCCTTCGACCATTCCCTGCATGGGAACCCCCAGGGCATTGTACATTTCCCGCGCGCCAATGATGCCGATCGCTTCGATGGGTTCCTTATCTCCGGCGAGCAAACCGTAGGTGACTAACCGCAAATACCAACCGTAGTCTCTCAGACACTGGGCCCGTTGCTTTTGTCCGAAAGCATTGCCACCGGGAGCAATATACTCGGGACGCTTTTTCCACAATTCTTGACTGGCCTTATCGACGATTTTCTTCTCGTTTTCGGCAAGGGTTTCAACAATTTGCAACCGCTGCACGCCAGTTTTCAAGAAAGATTCAATACTGCGAAGTTCTCCCTGACTGGGATAGCGCAGTTCGTCATCGGCTTTTAGGATAACTTGACTAACGACACTCATAATTATTGGAAGTATTTGAAGATACTATTGTAGGGGCGCGAGCATTCGGCAAGCAAATTCCCGAGTAATCCATGGGAATCGAGCCGCACCGAGCGCGTCCTTCCATTAAGTAGTTTAGCGACTTTAGGAGCCACAACGAAACTCATGCAGGCTACCAACGCTTCGATCGCCTCAGAACCTCCAGAATTTTGGCAGCAGGGTCAAATTCTCGAAGTCGCCATTGAAGATTTAACTGATACTGGAGATGGGGTCGGCCGCTGGCACGATCGCGTCGTCTTCGTTCCCGATACCGTACCGGGAGATCGCGCTTTGGTGCGGCTGGTACGGGTCAAACGCCAATATGCCAACGGCAAACTCCACGAACTCCTCGACTCTTCCCCCCACCGACAGCGCCCCCATTGCATTGTTGCCGATAAATGCGGCGGTTGTCAGTGGCAGCAAATTCGCTACGACTACCAACTCGAAGCCAAGCGCAATCAAGTCGCGCAAATCCTGACGAGAATTGGTGGTTTTAGCGAGCCGCTTATCGACTCTCTACCCGTTCCCAGCGACGAACTCGGCTATCGCAACAAAGCAACTTATCCCCTAGCACGATCGAGCGAGGGACGGGTGCAGGCGGGATACTATCAAAAAGGCTCCCACAAACTGGTGAACCTCAATCAATGTCCGGTACAAGATTCGCGACTCGATCCCTTACTTGCCCAAGTCAAACAAGATATCGACACGCGGGGTTGGTCGATCTATAACGAAGCGGAAGATCGGGGTAAACTCCGCCATCTGGCCCTGCGAATCGGTCGCCGCACCGGGGAAGTTCTGCTGACGCTGGTGAGTCGATCGCAAAAGGTATCGGGACTTGAAGAGCAAGCGACCGAATGGATGCAGCGCTACCCGCAGCTAGTGGGGGTGTGTTTGAATGTCAATAGCGATCGCACCAATCGGATTTTGGGGTCCGAGACGCGCTGCATTGCCGGACGACCGGAGTTGCACGAAGAGTTTGGCGGACTGAAGTTCCAATTGCGATCGGATACGTTTTTTCAAGTCAATACCGAAGCTGCCGAAGCCCTATTGCAGGTGATTATCGACGAATGGCAACTGACCGGAGATGAAATACTGCTCGATGCCTACTGCGGTATCGGCACGTTTACGCTACCCCTGGCACAACGAGTTCAAGAGGTTATCGGTCTCGAAAGTCAGTTGGCGGCCGTCGAACAAGCCTATCAAAATGCCACCCTCAACGGAATCGAAAATGTCACGTTCTACCAAGCAAAGGTGAAAACCTGGCTCAAAAGTCATTTGGAAAGCGATTTAGAGGACGAACCGGTCGGCCCGATCGATCGGGTCTTGCTCGATCCTCCCCGCAGCGGTTGCGATCGCTCGGTTATCGACTCCCTGCGGCAGCTCAAACCCCAGCGCATCGCCTACATTAGTTGCAAACCCGCCACCCTCGCTCGCGACTTAAAATTATTCTGTGAGAACGGAATGTATCGAGTGCAGAAGGTGAAACTGGCGGATTTCTTCCCGCAAACAGCCCACGTTGAATGTGCGGCATTTTTGGAGCGATGTGAAGCGTCTGCTGGTTAGTCGTTTGGTTCGGACTGAGGATCGAGATAAAATACGAGCGATCCTCCCGATCCTCAACGCTCCATTTCCTTGAGGTGTATTACCCGTGCAAATTTTCCGACTTCCCGCTCTTTCCGATAACTATATCTTCATGCTCTACGATGCCCAACAGCATCAAGCCGCCGTTGTCGATCCCGCCGAAGCCGCTCCCGTCTTGCATAAACTACACCAATTAGATGCTCAATTGGTGGCAATTTTTAACACCCACCACCACGGCGATCATATCGGCGGCAACCAAAAACTTTTAGAGCATTTTCCCCAACTCACGATCTACGGAGGCGAGCGAGATCGAGGTCGAATTCCCGGCCAGCAGGTGTTTTTGCAAGAGGGCGATCGGGTTGAATTTGCCCGTCGCCAGGGTCAAGTGTTTTTTATCCCCGGACATACCCGCGCCCACATCGCTTACTACTTTCCCCCAGAAACCCCAACGGAAGCTGGGGAATTATTCTGCGGCGATACCCTGTTTGCCGGAGGTTGCGGTCGCTTGTTTGAAGGTACGCCCGCTCAGATGGTCGAGTCACTCGGCAAGCTGCGGCAACTCCCGGACAATACCCGAGTTTGGTGCGCTCACGAGTATACCCTCAACAATCTCAAATTTGCCCTCACCGTCGATAGCGGCAATCTCAACCTTCAGCAGCGATTCGATCGAGTACAAGCGCAACGTCGCCAAGATGAAGCCACCGTTCCCTCTTTGCTCGGGATCGAAAAGCAAACCAATCCTTTTTTGCGATGGGACGAACCCAGCTTGCAAGCCGCGATGGGAACTCAAGAACCGACCCGAACGTTTGCCCGATTGCGCGGGAAAAAGGATGTATTTTAACGTCAGTTTTGGATAAGACTGTTTCCGGAGAAGGTAGGAAATGGGGAATGGAGGACTGGGGAAGCTGGGGAGGCTGGGGGAGAGTGAATGAAAAATGAAAAATTCTGAATTTTCCCTTGTCCCCGTGTCCCTCCTCTCTCCGCGTCTCCGTGTCCCCGCGTCCCCGCGTCCTCGTGTCTCCCCCACCTTCCTCTCAGCTTTCTCAGAAAACTCTTAGGCTACCCTCAATTCTCCATCCAAGTACGTTCAGTTCGATCGCCCATTATAAAAATCGAACACACTAAAACATCTTGATGGAGCACAAACCATGAAATTGAATCGAGTTGTATCTTTGGGAATCGCATCGGCCGTATTGTTCGGTAGCCTTGGGACTGGCGCGATCGCCTCTTCACCTCTTCAAGCCAAACCTATCGAAGCCGCCAGCTCGCTCAAAGCCGAAACCGTTCGGGCCTCGGGAACCTTCGTCACCACCGAACAAGACCATCCCACCACCGGGACAGCCAGTATTGTGGAAAAAGATGGAAAGCGCTATCTCGATCTGTCTCAAGCTTTCGATACGGCCAGCGGTCCCGACGTACAAGTGATTCTCTATCGTGGTGGCAGCGTTCCCGTCAACGTCAGCGAAGCAGACTACATTACCCTCGCTCCCCTACAAAGCTTTAGCGGCACTCAACGCTATGAAATTCCAGCCGATGTCAATGTCGAAGACTTTGGCGCGGTGGCGATTTGGTGCCGCGAGTTTAACGTGACGTTTGGCTACGCTGCCTTGTAATTGGGTTTGGAATATCAACCGATCGAATAATCCAAACCTACCCAAACATAGAGGCAGAGCGCCCCTTCTATAAGTGAAGTTTAACGCTCTGCCATGGATGTATTATTGCATTTACGTTTAGGGCCTGTATATAGGCTGACCCCATTTGTTGTTTAAGGTCTTTATTTAAGCTGACCTCATTTAACGTTATTTTAGAATGCCAGAAGTTTGAAGAAATCCTGACAGACGTAATCTTTTCTTTATATTTCAATTGTTTTCCATTCATTAATCTCTATGAAGTTTTATTGTGCGTCCCGAGGGAGGCTCCCAAGGCTTGAGAGAACCAAACCTCGATCGTCCGCATCAAAGAATTGCGAGCGGCTTGACCCGGTTCTACCATTGGTTCGACCAAAATGGTAAACATTCCCAAACGATTTCCCGCCAACACGTCGGTGAAGAGACGATCGCCCACCATGGCCACCCGTTCGGGGGGTAAGTCCATCGCGGCGACGGCTTTGCGGAGTTTGCGTCGGAAGGGTTTGCCGGCGAAGGCTTGGTAGGGAACGTCGAGGGAACGAGCGATCGCGCCGATCCGATTTTCGTTGATATTATTGCTCACCAGCCAGATTTGCCCCATTTCTCGCAAGCGGGCAATTTGCTGCCGCAGGACCGGAGACATTTGCACGCTAGAAATCGGCAGTAAGGTATCGTCTACATCGAGAACCAGACCCTGAATTTGGTAGCGCTCGAGCAGTTCGGGAGTCAGGCTCAAAATCGATTCGCCTAAAACCAAATCGGGTTGTAAAAGTTTTCCCCAAGACATAAGTATTTTTTTGAGTTTGTAGGGTGGATAGCGATCGATGCACGCCCGTTTGCGACACTTTCATTCATTCTGATGGCGATTCTCGATCGGCTAAGTCTCGCTCTACAGTCGCAATCGCCGCTTCGTGTTCTTCGAGGGTGCGGCTGAAAATGTGGGTTCCGTCGTAGCGAGCCATAAAGTACAAGTACTCTGTATCTTCCGGTGCGAGGGTGGCTTCTAAACTGGCCACCCCCGGCGCGGCGATCGGCGTGGGGGGCAGTCCTGGATTGAGGTAAGTATTGTAGGGAGAGGGGGTTTCAACTTGAGCGAACGTTAAAGGCTTATCCACCGTTTGGCGAATTCCCAGGCCATATTCAACGGTCGGATCGGCTTCGAGTCTCATCCCTTTTTCCAGTCGATTGGTAAATACACCGGCGATGACGGTACGCTCGGGTTCCACGACCGATTCTTTTTCGACGATACTCGCGAGCGTTACCCATTGCAGCAGGGTCAACTCCAGAGGATTGGGGTTTTGACGGTAAACCGGGAGCGCCACTTCTTCAAAACGCGATAGCATTTGGGCGATAACAGCCTCTGGAGTCAAACGACCGTCGGGTAACTGGTAGGTATCCGGATAGAGAAAACCTTCGAGATGGGGCAATTCGTTCGGCAGCCAGGGAAACTGCGCGTATGGCACGTTTCGGGTCGCTTCCACGAACTCCTCGGCCGAGAAAAACCCCAGTTCCTCGAAATACGCCGCCATTTCTTGGATCGATCGACCTTCGGGAATGGTGAAGCGGTACTTTACCACATCTCCGTCCCAAATCCGATCGGCGATCGCTTCTAAAGGTTGCGCTGGAGACAGACGATACACCCCAGCTTGGAAGCCCCCCGTTTGATTTTGAAACTGCAACCAGCGCGCCCAGATTTTCCAGGCTAGGGCCGAGCGAATCACCCCCGCATCTTCTAATTTCAGACCAATGATTTGAGCGGGGGTCCCTTGGGGAATTTCAATTTGCATTGCGGGCGGATCTTCAGTTTCGCTCATCGGCGTAACCAGCGGAGGGGCACTCGCCCACTCCCACCACTGCCAGCCGCGCCAAGCTCCGTATCCCAAGCCACCAAACAGCACCGCCAGAAACACAAACCATTTCAACAAACGTTGCACCAGCTTACGCCTCAATCTAAATCGGCAAATAATCGCTCTTCTAGGATACTTTCTATGTGGGGCATCATCGGTTCGAGTTTTTGATAGTCTTCGCTCGAGAGCAACTCGAGTTTACCCGAGGACCCCTTGCGCGCTAGGACGAAAAAGGGATCGAGCGGGGTGCAGACGGCGTACTCTTGCTCTTCGTGGTAAAAGTTTGCCAACCACAATAGCTCTTCGTACTCTTCGTCATCGGAGTCTTCTTCGTACTCTTCCTCCTCGGCTTCGGGAATCTCACCTTCTACAGTCAGGGTAAGGGCCGTGTGCTGGAGAATCATATCGTATTCCGCGAGTACCGCGCGCGCGGTGGGAAACACCTTTTCGATGACCTCTTCTGTCGCCAGGGAGACTTCGTTCTCGTCATCCGAATCGAGTACCAGGATATCCACCGGAGTATCCACGGGCATCAAAAGAACGAATTCTTGACCGTCGAGGTCGAAAGATTGTTCGATGTAACACGAAAGCGATCGCCCGGTTTCATCCGTCAAGGTGACGGATGCACTGTCAGAGCGATCGCTCGGATTTTGCGGTTGGTTCATTACCAAAGATTTGCAGTCGATTACTCGCTGTCAATTTGTACAGAATCGTGCTTAGTGCAAATAACCCATCGCCGATCCACAGGGATAAAGTTTGGGTGGAGCGTAGCCGAGGGTTTCGATCGTCTCGACCCGATCGCGATCGTCCATCTTTGGCTCGCGCGTTGCCGTTTTTGGGTCTAGTGAGGGTTGTCTCGACTTCGACCCGACCTCGACCGTCAGGGCAAGGCTAATTAATGCGATGTGCGTTTTGTTTGGCGATGGGTCGCGCGAGAGTTGAAATGGGTTTCGATAAAACGCGGGGCTAACGATCGCCTCAAACCCTCCCTTAAATATCCTCTCAGTCTGACTAGAATATCACGACTTTGACCGGGAAAAATTTATGGAAAGCGTATTGAAGATGGAGATAAACAATTGCGATCGCCATTTATTTCTTCTTTTCGCGATCGGCATCGATTTTCGAGCGCCAATTTTGGTATTTTTGTGGGTTGTAATGGATTAGCTGTTTTCGGAGGTTCGCGATCGATGCGGGTGATTCTTCAGCGAGTTAAATCTTCTCAAGTGAGCGTTTCGGGTAGAGTTGTCGGTCGAATCGAGCGCGGTCTCAACCTGCTCGTGGGGATCGCCCGTACGGATACACCTGCCGAACTCCAGTGGATGGCTCGAAAATGCTTGGAGTTACGATTGTTTCCCGACGAAGCGAACGAGAGCGGTCGTTGGGAAAAATCCGCGATCGAAATTCGCGCGGAAATCTTAGTCGTCAGTCAGTTTACCCTTTACGGTGACTGTCGTAAGGGTCGTCGTCCTTCCTTCGATCGCTCTGCGAGTCCCGAACCAGCCCGACAATTGTACGAAGAATTTGTCAGTCGGTTGCGCGAAAGTGGATTGCGCGTCGAAACGGGAGAGTTTGGGGCAATGATGGAAGTTGCGATCGAAAATGATGGGCCTGTGACTTTAATTTTGGAGAGAGAAGCCAGCTAAGATTTCGAGTAGAAGGAGCAAACAAACAACGCTCGATCGCAGTCCAGAAGAGACATTATCCCGATTTCGATCGGATTTAAGGAGACGTTTTACAATTCCAAGTTGCCGTACAAAGAGCCAAAAGGGCACATCGAGGGTGAGAAAACCAGTTGAGAAAACCAGTAATTTTCCCTTACCAATCGCCGCTACCCAATCCCCAGTCTTCAACCATATCGCCGCCCTCATCGAGCTGAGCGTCGAGCTTGGCTGCAATCACCTGAGCTAAGGCTGCTTCTAACGTTGCCGAGTTCATGCTCGGTTCTTCTTGGTCTTTGAGGGGACTCGTCAGAGGAACCAATCGCAAGATGCGGCCTTCTTGAACTAAATCGAAGTAGGTTTGCGACTGCACGCCCTGTTTGAGTTCCAAGCAATCAAAGCTATTGACGTTCAAATACAAGGAATGATTGGTGACGATCGTCGAATGCTGGGGGTCGGAAAATACTTCGACGACGAATCCCTCTCCGCGACTGAGAGGCTTGCCCGCCTCGATGTGAAGGTAGCGAACGCGATCGAGATCCGCCAAGACTTTCTGCATATCGCGCTTGTTCACGATAATGCCCGTATCGATAATGCAGGGAGCGGGAGGTCTAGTATTGGAAGAACGGTCAATCATAGAATCAAGCCTCTGGCGTTACATCTTTAATCCTAAGCGCAGCTCGAAAGATTTCCCAAGTCTTCAGAAGCGAGCCGACAGGAACCGAAGGGCACTGTAGGAGACAAGCTTATCTGGGAAACGAATCTTTCTTCACAATAGAAAGGGAAAATTGATGTAATCAGTACATTTCAATTTTGGCACAGGTCAGTCGCTTCAGGTATCGGTCAAATGGCTGAAAATACAAGTCTTGAAAGAAGCTCATGCGCGAACGTCCATCGTTTTCTCCTATGAATCTTAAGTTTTGGCAGCAACAGGGTCAAATTATCGCCGCTGCGATCGCCTTTTATACTTGCTTGCCCGTTCCCATCTCTTGGACGTTGGAATTTCGGGGTATCGCGCGAGTCGCTCCCCTCATCGGCCTGTTCGTCGGCGGTGTGTTGGGCGTACTCGATGTCGGCTTGCAGTGGCTGGGAATGCCCCTCCTCACGAGGAGTACCCTCGTCGTTCTTGCCGGAATTGGCATCACCGGGGGGCTTCATTTAGATGGTGTCATGGATACGGCAGACGGGCTAGCCGTGCCTGACCCCCAACGGCGGTTGCAAGTGATGAGCGATAGCGTTACCGGAGCTTTCGGAGCGATGGCCGCAATTTGCGTCATTTTGCTGAAAACAGCGGCTCTAGCGGATTTAGATGGCTCGAGATGGATCGCGCTGATGGCCGTTGCCGGATGGGGACGGTGGGGACAGCTCGTGGCGATCGTCCGCTATCCTTACTTAAAACCCAGCGGAAAAGGAGCGATTCACCAAACCATCCGCTCTCCAGTAGACTTGGTGCCGGGATGGGTGCTGCTGTTAGTGCTGGGGGGCTGGCAAATTCTCATTGCCCCCGATCGCTGGTTGGTTGCCGTGGGGATGGTTTTTGGCGGCAGCGCGATCGCCATTCTCACTGGCGCGTGGCTCAACTACAAACTCGGCGGCCATACCGGAGATACCTACGGTGCGGTTGTCGAATGGACGGAAGCCCTGCTGCTGGCTTTGCTGACGGCGTTGGAGGCGTGAGGGGTTTGGGGAGATGGGGGAGGTGAGGAAGATGGGGGGAGATGAGGGAGATGAGGGAGATGAGGGAGGTGAGGAAGATGGGGGGAGGTGAGGAAGATGGGGGGAGAGAGTTGGTATTTAACGTTTCTCATTCCCTGTTCCCCGTTCCCTGTTCCCCGTTCCCCGCCTTCACCAAATACTTCTTATCCCGAACTGACGTTAGACTTACCTTGCAGCACTTAAAAATTGCCATAACATCGTGCAGCTTGCTTCATCTCCCATTACCCGCGATCTGGTTCTTGTCGGCGGCGGACACAGCCACGCTATTGCTTTGAAACTCTGGGGGATGAATCCCCTTCCCGGCGTGCGTTTGGTTTTGATTACCGAAACCTCCCATACTCCCTATTCGGGCATGTTGCCGGGTTACGTTGCCGGGTTCTATAGCTTCGATGAATGTCATATCGACTTGCGGCCCTTAGCCAATTTTGCGGGTGCCCAGTTGATTCTCGATCGGGCGATTGGGTTAGATTTGCAGAACGATCGGGTATTGTGTGCGAACCACCCGCCGATCGCTTTTGACGTTCTTTCGATGAATATCGGCAGTACCCCCGCCACCATTTCCGTTCCCGGTGCCGCTGAATATGCCATTCGGGCCAAACCCGTATCCCAATTTCTCGATCGCTGGCACGAATTGGTAGATACTGTGAGTCGATCGCCGCAAAAGTCTTTATCATTGGGCATTGTCGGGGGCGGTGCTGGGGGGGTGGAATTGGCACTGACGATGCAGGCGAGACTCTCTCAAATCCTCGCGAAAGCTGGAGAACCTGCTGCGAACATCCAATTTCACCTCATCCATCGTGGAGCGCAACTGCTGTCCGATCGCAGTCCGACGACGGTGCGGCGAAAACTCCAGGAAATCTTAATGCGGCGCGGCGTTAACTTGCATCTATCGGAAAATGTAACGGCGGTTCGCGGGGAAAAAGGGACGACAGAAAACAGAACGATCGAGGTTTGTTGCGAGTCGGGGTTGACGGTAGAGTGCGATCGCCTGTTTTGGGTGACTCAAGCGTCTGCCCCCTCTTGGTTGGAAAAATCGGGACTGGCAACGGATTCCAACGGCTTTATCCTCGTCGGCGACACCCTACAATCGATTTCTCATCCTCATATTTTCGCTGCGGGAGATATTGCCACCATGCAGCAGCATCCGCGCCCGAAAGCCGGGGTTTTTGCCGTTCGCCAGGGCAAACCCATTTTCGAGAATTGGTGCGCCTTCCTCCAAGAACGACCCCTCAAACCCTACCAACCCCAAAAACACCTCTTGGGTTTAATTGGTACGGGGGATGGCAAAGCGATCGCCTCTCGGGGACGCTGGGGATTGGGTCCGTTTTCGCTTTTGTGGAATTGGAAAGATCGGATCGATCGCGCCTTTATGGAACGCTTTTCCACATTTCCCGAGATGTCCGAAACGAAAAGGGATAACTCCAGTACCGACGAACCCCCGCAACCGATGCGATGTGCCGGATGCGGGTCGAAAGTGGGGCAAACTGTCTTAGAACGAGTTTTCCAGCGTTTGCCCGAGATAAATTCCGATGAGGCGATCGAAATTGGGTTGGATGCCCCGGATGATGCCGCCGTGGTCAGGGTTCCGCCCGATCGACTGATGGTACACACCCTCGATTATTTCCGTTCCTTCCTCGGCGATCCCTATGTCTTCGGGCAAATTACTGCCCACCACTGCCTCAGCGATATTTTCGCCATGGGGGCAACTCCGCAAACCGCCCTGGCGATGGCGACGATTCCTTACGCCACCGATGCCAAAACCGAAGAAATTCTCTACCAATTGCTGGCGGGAGTGATGGAGGTGTTGAACGAGTCTCAGACGGCGTTGGTGGGAGGACATACGACAGAAGGGGCGGAACTAGCGCTGGGACTGGCGTGTAATGGGTTTATTGCCCCCAATGCCCTTCTCAAAAAAGGGGGAATGCAGCCCGGTGACGTGTTGATTCTCACCAAAGCGTTGGGAACGGGGACGCTATTGGCGGCGGATATGCAGTTGCAAGCCAAAGGACGGTGGATCGAGGCGGCAGTGCGATCGATGTTGCAATCGAATCGAGAGGCGGCACATTGCGCGATCGCCCATCACGCCACTGCCTGTACCGACGTGACGGGGTTCGGACTGTTAGGTCATTTACTAGAAATGGTACGGGCTTCTTCAGTGGCGGCAACCCTCAATTTAGCGGCAATTCCCGCCATCGATGGGACGATGGATACCCTGAATCGGGGTATCTTCAGTTCCCTCTACCCGCAAAATGCCCGAGTCTCGAAGTTTGTGAATCATTGGGAACAAGTGCGCCGCCAGCCTCGAATCCCTCTCCTCTTCGATCCGCAAACTTCTGGGGGTTTGTTACTCAGCATTCCCGAAACTGAGGCGAGTGGGTGCATCGAAGCGTTGCAAAAATTGGGATACAGTCGCAGTTGCGCGATCGGACGAGTATACCCATTAGGTACGGAAAATTTACCCCTGAAAGTAACATTGTAGGCACACAAGCATTTCGGGGTATCAGTAACTGTAGAGGCAAAGCATTGTAGGGGCAAAGCATTTGAGCGATTCCTCATGCATAAAACGAAATCTCAAATATCCAAATGCTTCGCCCACTCCCTTAGATCGAAGCACGACATCACAGTGTTTCGTTCGATTTATAGCGGTTTTCACAAAGATAGAACCCAGACAATTGTTTCGTGGTTTATAAGTAAGGGCGGGTTTAATTGGGTTAAGGGTCGAATCTTTCAAATGTTTTCCAAACAAACCCGCCCCGACTACCCTCACTGCGATCTAGTTTCAAAACTCGCCCTCACCCGCTGGGGTCAACCTAACCGAAAATTGCTATAAGCATTGGCGATTCCTAAAAAAGACTAAAAAAGATCGGATGTATCACATCTGACCTTTCTTGGTTTATGGGTTTGACTTCTGAAGAAACCTAACAGTTATCTAGCTGGAGTTACCTCCGCCACCATCAGCAAGTTTCCATTAATTCGGCATCCGAAGATACC
>JAXHUC010000111.1:0-21285 GCA_034189805.1 Cyanobacteriota bacterium | reverse complement strand
GGCCGCACGAGACTTATTCGATCGATGCTGCCAACATAATCCGGGCGATCGAGCTTCGATCATTTATTTAGAACGCACTCGGCAGGCGATCGAACAAAACTTACCCGCACGCAATAACTCTCCTATAGAGGTGGTTCGATAATTGAAAGCTTATAGCGCTGGGCGGTTTGAGACTCAGGAGACAAGAAAAAAAGAGCATTTTGCATTCATTCTCCCGTCTCCCCTTCCCCGCGTCACCGCGTCATCTTATTCCCCTTCCCAAATACGCAAAACCGATTCCGCCCTCCGGCTTTGGCGGCGTACAATGCTTTATCGGCAGTCGAGATCGCCTCTGCGGCGATCGCATCTGCGGGGGGGAAGCCAGCCGGAGGTATTAGATGGGTAATACCGATACTGAGAGTGACGACATCGCCGATTTCTGAAGCTTCGTGCACCAATTCCAGCTTTTGAATTTCGAGTTGTATTAACTCGGCAACCCGAACTGCACCGATCGCATCGGTATTGGGTAGGATAATGGCAAACTCTTCGCCTCCGTACCGCGCCACCAAATCTGCCGGACGGCGAACGGCGACGCACAAGGCGCGGGCAACTTTCTGCAAGCAATTATCTCCGGCTTGGTGTCCGTAGCGATCGTTGTATTTCTTGAAATAGTCTACGTCGCATAAAATCAGGGACAGGGACGATCGCTCTCGGGCCATACGCCGCACTTCTCGATCGAGGTACTCATCGAAGCGACGGCGATTGGCAACCTGAGTCAAACCATCTAGGGTCGCCAATTTTTGCAGTTCTCGATTGGCCGCATAAAGGGCGGCTTCGGCTTGTTTGCGATCGGTAATATCCGTTGCCGTCCCCACGATTTGCTGGGTTTTTCCCTCTGGCGTTTGGGTAAACACCGTATCTCGACTCAGCAACCACCGCCACTGACCGTTTTTGTGCCGGATGCGATATTCGATTTCGAGCTTATCCCCGGATTCGAGGCGATCGAAACTTTGGAAATGCGCCAGTACCGCTTCGAGATCCTCTGGGTGAATCGCACTCTGGGGAAACTTCGCCTCTTGTTGCAAATCTGCCCAAGTATAACCCAGAACGTTGGTCAGTTCGCGATTGGTATAGATATAGCGGTATTCGAGCAAGTCGTAAACGTAGAGAATACTCGTACTTGCTTCGGCAATGCTGTGGATGAATCGCTGGCTTTCCTGCCAAGCTTCTTCTGCCTGTTGGCGTTCCCAAATTTCGAGCTGGAGTTGGCGATTTTGCTGTTGGAAGTCCTGTCGCTGGCGCTGGATGGTCAGTTGGTGTTCGATGCGTGCCAACACTTCGGGAATTTGAAAGGGACGGCTGATGTAATCTGCTCCTCCCACCTCAAAAGCTCTGACTTTATCGGCTGCATCGTCTAAGGTACTCAGAAAAATGACCGGAATGTCGCAAGTTTTCGGGTTGGTTTTGAGGGTGGCGCACAGTTGGTAGCCATCTATCCTCGGCATCATGATATCGAGTAATATCAGATCCGGTCGCGTTTGCGCCACTTGAGCCAGGGCGCTTTCTCCATCGGATGCCGATTGAATTTGATAGCCGTTTTTATGGAGGAGGGTGGAAATAATTCTGCGGTTATCGATGTTGTCGTCAACTACTAAAATATCGGCTAAAGCTTCTGCGTGTTTTTGACAATTGCGATCGCTCTCGAGGGTGGAATGAAAATGAGTGGGTCGAGCCATTGCATAAGATTCGGTAAAATGTCGGAGGGTTACGCTATTAAATCGATACCGCTTCCTCAATCTTAGCCTCGCCCATTCTCGGATCGAGGTGGAAATTATCGGATGGCTTCCCAACAATGCTCGATCGCCGGTAAAGAAAATTGAGAAAGTCGATCGTTGGTCAAGCTTGCCGCAGCCAATCCCGATCGCAGTGCAGTTTCTAAGGGTTGCGGGCGACTTGGGCCAAATCCATCCCCGCAACACACTATCGGAAAAGGATCGAGGGTTCCCAAACAATCTTGCGATTTCCCCGTGCGAGGGAAGGCGTAACGCCAGCGATGCACTTGTACGAATTCAGCCTCAGATTCAGACCGCTCCAACCCCAACTCGAACATCTCAGATGCGGTGCTTAAGAGCGCCTTGCCGATCGGTTCGAGGTCTTTCACCTCTAAATTATCCCGAGCGAACTCCGGGCTGCTGTGGAGGACGAGAACGGGCTTTGAGGGATGGGTACGCTTACTGCTGTCGAGACCGAGCCAGCGCAACTGGGGATGATGGGGAATGTCGATCGCCCCCCAGGGCGGTTGTCGGATTTGAGGATACCCCGCGATGACGGTATAGCAGGGGTCGTATTCGATTTCCCGCAAGTTCGAGAGTAACGGCAAAAAAGCCCCCTCGCGGGTTTCGAGCAAAGCGATCGCCTGGGGAGCAGGAATGGCAACGACGATCGCCCGAGCCGCAATCTCGAAGGGTAGATCGGGGGTGTTTTTGGGGGCATCAAGGGCAATCAGCCAACCCCCGTCGCCGGGAGAAAGAGTGCGAGCGCGGCGATCGCACCAAACCTCTAAGTCGGTGGCAAGAAATTTGCCAATGGCGCTGATGCCTTCTGGGGCAACATATATCGGTTTGCGGGGTTCTCGAACGGGCGAGGCGCAGCGGTTTTCGGCATCCCAGCGATACAAATCGCGAGTCCATTCCGTTAAGATACCTCGATCGCGCAACACCCGCACGAATCCCGACAGCAACCGCCCCTCCGCTTTCAGATAAGGCACGCCCAAATCCGCCCGGTTACTTGGCGTTGGGTTTCCGGGCAACCGACGAGTCGCCGCTCGTCCCCCCACCCCGCGCGACTTCTCGACGATCGCCACCCGATATCCCCCACGGGCAAGCTGTCCGGCACAAGTCAGTCCGGCAATACCAGCACCAATGACAACAACATCAAACATCTATGAGGAATGGGGAATGGAGAGCTGGGGGAGCTGGGGGAGGTGAGGGAGATGGGGAGGTGAGGGAGGTGAGGGAGGTGAGGGAGATGAGGGAGCTGGGGAGGCTGGGGAGGCTGGGGAGGCTTGAGGAGCTAAACATTCTCCCATTTCTCCCGTTTCTCCCCTTTCTCTCCCTCTCCGCGTCACCGCGTCACCGCGTCACCGCGTCTTCCTCAATCTTTCCCCTCAATCGTCTCCTCAACCGCCTCCGAGGCGGCTTCGAGTTTGGCGGCTTCGGTCTTGTCTCGATCGATTTTAAACACCAACACTCCTAATGGCGGCAAACACAAATCCAGGGAGTAGGGGCGATTGTGGAAAGACCATTCATCCGTCCACTTACCACCCAAATTTCCCATGTTACTGCCGCCGTAATCTCGGGCATCGCTGTTAAAGAGTTCGGTATAGAACCCTGGTTCGGGAACGCCAACGCGGTAGTGGCTGTGGGGTTGGGGGGTAAAATTACACACCGTCACCACGAACTCGTTAGATTTTTTATCCCGACGGATGAAGGAAACGACGCTATGACGGTTATCGTTGCAGTCGATCCATTCAAAACCCGGTTCGTCAAAATCTTGGGTGTGCAGGGAGGGTTCGGTGCAGTAGAGTTCGTTGAGCCGGCGGACGAGGTTTTGCAGTTTTTGGTGGGGTTCGTACTGAAGTAGGTTCCACTCGAGATCTCCCCAAACGTTCCACTCGCCCCATTGCCCGAATTCCATGCTCATAAACAGGGTTTTCTTGCCGGGGTGGGTGAACATGTAGCAGTACAAGCAGCGCAAGTTGGCGAATTTCTGCCACTCATCGCCGGGGACTTTCCCGAGCATGTTACTCTTCCCGTGCACCACTTCATCGTGGGAGAGGGCGAGCATGTAGTTTTCGCTGTGGTGGTACCACATGCTGAAGGTGATATTGTTCTGGTGGAACTGGCGGAACCAGGGGTCCATGCTGAAATAGTCGAGCATATCGTGCATCCAGCCCATGTTCCACTTGAGGTTGAAGCCCAAACCGCCGACGTAGGTCGGCCAGGAGACCATCGGCCAAGAGGTGGATTCTTCGGCAATTGAGAGAATACCGGGATAGTAGCTGAAAATGTTGTGGTTGACCTGGCGCAGGAAGTCGGCAGCTTCGATATTTTCTCGTCCGCCGTACTGGTTGGTCACCCATTCTCCTGGTTCCCGACAGTAGTCGAGGTAGAGCATGGACGCTACGGCATCCACGCGGATACCGTCAATGTGGTATTTATCGAACCAGAAGAGGGCGTTGGCGACGAGGAAGTTGCGAATTTCGTTGCGTCCGTAGTTGAAGACGAGGGTTCCCCACTCCTTATGTTCCCCTTTGCGCGGGTCGGCGTGTTCGTAGAGGTGCGTGCCATCGAAGAAAGCCAAACCGTGACCGTCTTTGGGGAAGTGACCCGGAACCCAGTCTACGATCACCCCAATGCCTTCTTGGTGGCAGCGATCGATAAAATACATCAAATCCTCGGGCTTACCGTAGCGGGAGGTCGCCGCGTAGTAACCCGTCACTTGATATCCCCAAGACCCATCGAAGGGATGTTCGGCCACCGGCAGGAGTTCGATGTGGGTAAAACCTAATTTTTTGACGTAGGGAATCAGCTTGTCGGCAAACTCCCGATAGGTTAAAAATCGCGCCCCCGGCTTCAGGTCGGCAACGGGTACGGAGGGTAAGATTTCCTCGCTCGAGGACTTGGCCGGTTCGTCCCACGCTGCGTGCAGCCAAGATCCCAGATGCACTTCGTAGATGGAAATCGGAGAAGCCATCGGATCGCGATCGCGCCGCCGTTCCATCCACTCGGTATCGTTCCAGGTGTAGGCATCGAGATCGGTGACGATACTGGCGGTTTTGGGGCGAACTTCTTGCTCGAAACCGTAGGGGTCGGATTTTTCGTAGATATCGCCGTTGTCGTTTTTAATTTCGTATTTGTAGCTGTCGCCAACCCCCAGTTCCGGGACGAATAGTTCCCAAACGCCATTCCCCCGTTTTCCCATCTGATGCTGGCGACCGTCCCAATCATTGAAATCGCCCAGAACGGAGACGTTCCGCGCGTTCGGGGCCCAAACGGCAAAATAAACTCCCTTCACGCCATCGACTGTCATCAAATGCGCGCCGAGTTTTTCGTAGATGCGATGGTGATTGCCTTCGATAAATAGGTGAATGTCAAAATCCGTGAGTTTGGAAGAGCGAAAGGCGTACGGATCGTGGACGGCTTGTTCGCGATCGCCTTTTTTAAACTTCAGTTGGTAGTTGGCCGGCAAAGCGTCGGCATCGCTGCCATCGAGAATGCATTCAAAAAAGTGAGGGTGGTGAACCGATGCCATCGCTCGTTCGGTTCTGGCTTCTGGGAAAACGACCCATGCTGCTTCAGTATCGGGCAGGTACGCTCGCACCACCCACACCTTCTTGCCGTCGCGCTCGATTTCGTGGGGGCCGAGAACTTCAAAGGGGTCGTGGTGTTGGTTGTAAACAATACGGTCGATCTGCTCGGGAGCAATGGTATGGGACATGCAGCTACCTACTGGGTGGGTTAAATAATTTTAATAAAGATTCAATAACTGTAATAAACAGTAACAAATCTAAGTCAAAGTCTCAAACATCACACGTTTGTTCTTTGAGAGTCTATGGAAAAAGAGGGGATCTATGGAAAAATCGACTTCGCCCCCTCCCTCAAAAAAATGCACCCCGATCTAGTTTAGAAGAAGGGGAGGATCGTGCGAAAAAATTTCAACACTCGCAACAAGAAAACATTGTGCTCGAATGCCGGGTTAATTTGGGGGGGATAGGGAGCCGTTTGCAGATCGGCTTGCAACTCGGCGTATTCTGCTGCGCTGAGCGGCATACCATCGACGGGCGATCGCGCCTCGAGAATTATCTCCGTCCGCAGGACTTCTTCAGGGATCTCGTCTGGAGGAGGCAAGGCTACGGCTGGATTTGCCACCATTAGCGTCAAGACTGCTCCGGCGATCGCCCAGGTGGCACGACGAAAAAAAGTTTGGATATCGGTGTTGGCGATCGGGGAGAGCATCAGAGGCCACAGGAAAAAGACGCTCGCTTATTTTACCGATTTGTCTTGACCGATCGGTTTTAATATCCAAGTTTAAATGAAATGGACAATAGCTTATCTGACTACGAGCAAGCCGAAAACTCCTCAAAATGAGGATGACGATCGACGCAATCAAAGAAAGTGAGGAGCGATTTCACTTCAAATGCGCGATCGTCATCGATCGGCTAATTTAGGCTGAGTAATAGGCTCGACAGATGTAAGAGCGTCGAGAACCACTTACTCGGATTCCACTTCAGTTTCAGGGGTTTCCTCGATCGCTTCGGGAGCGACTTCATCGTCCATCCCTTCCATGGTCTCAACGTCAGTTTCATCGGTGATACCTTCACCTTCAACCGCTTCACCTTCGATGTCGTCGGTCATATCTTCCATGGCTTCGCCTTCGATGTCGTCGGTCATATCTTCCATGGCTTCGCCTTCGGTTTCGTCAGTGACACCTTCAACCGCTTCATCTTTGGTTGCATCGGTGCCATCTTTAACCGCATCATCCTTAGTTTCGTCGGTGGCATCTTCAACTTCAGCCGGAGCCACATCAGTCTCGGGTTGAACCTCTTCCGTTCTGGAGCAGGCCCCCAGGGTAACGCTTAAGCTTAACAACAAAGCCGCACTGACAAATTTGATATTCACAGTGTATGTCCTCTCTTCAGTGAATTTTTAAGTAAATGTACTTATTTGGAGATATCTATTGCATTTAACCAAATATTAACGAAAAAGGCAAAAAATGCGATCGAAATGCCTGAAATCTCCTCAGAGCTAGAGTTATGGCTAAAGTACCATTCGTTATCAAGGTGAGATCGGAGAAAAACAGGAGATAGAAAGGTGGGGAGGTGGGGAAAATTTCCTTCAGAGTCTTTGTCCAATGCGGTTTTCTCTCTCCCTCATCTCCCTCATCTCCCCCATCTCCCCCATCTCCTCACCCGCGAATCACCACCACCTCTCGATTTCCCGGTGTTGTCGCCATCTCCGTCGTCGTTCGTTGGGCAATTGGCGGCAATTCCGGACGGCGATCGAATATCACCAGCCATCCCGTTGCCAAGTCCAACCCGCTCAAATAGCGATCTAACTGCTCCAATCCGGCTTTGAGGGGGTCCGGTCGTCCCGGTCGCCACACTTTCAACTCCATTCCCAACGTCACTTCCCCGTAGCGCAGACATAAATCCATGCGATCGGTGCCGATCGCATATTCTCGCTCCAGAGTCCCCCCGCCATTGACGACTCGATGCAGAAACGCCATCAACACCAAATGGGGGGCAATCTCGTGGTAAGGGGCACTTTTGAGTAGCGGTTCCCCATGCTGCCGCCAAAATACCAAAAAGGCATTGAGGAGTTTCTGAGGGTCGAGTTTTCCTTCGGGGGTCAGCCAACTCGGGGCGATCGCGGGTAAGCTATCCTGGGGACCACCCGCGAGGACTCTGGGTAAGACTTCTCGATAAATCGGATTGGCAAGAGTCAGTCCCCCGGCTCGATTGCGCACCATCAAACCTAAGTCCACCAAAAACTGTCGGTCGTCGTGGGGAATTACGCCTAATTCTCCACCCGCGAGGATCGGTTCGATAATCGCCCGTACTCGCTTTTCGAGGAGCAAACTCGCCAGACTATCGAGATGGGTATCCTGCCGCTGAATCAGGATTTCTTTGGCCGCTTCGATATAGCCGACGGTAATCGGTTGCGTGGGGTCGGGGGCTAAGTCTTCGACGATTTCTTTGGCCAGAGCATTCACCAACCAGGGTTGACCTTGGGTGAGTTCAAACGCGCGTTGTACCGCCTCTGGGGTAAAAACTTGTCCGGTTTCGGTGGTGTGCTGCTCGTAGAGTTCGGTTACCTCAGACTGGTTAAAGTTTCTCAGCGTTAGGGATTTAATTTTGATATTAAACGGACTGGAAGTATTGAGGCGGTTGCTGCCCCCCGATGCCACTTTGTAATCGCGCACGTCACGCACTCCAATCAGTGCCAAAGAATGGGGAAATCCTTGAGGACGATTGGGATAACCATTTCTGAGCTGGCGCAGTACGGAAATTAAGGTTTCATCTTGGAGAGAGTCGATCTCATCGATAAAAACGACCAGAGGACGAGGAGACTGCTGTGCCCAAGCACTCAACGCCATACCAATGCGCTGACCGGGAACCGCTGGAGGCCATGGTGGAGGTTGAAGGTCGGCTGGCAGGCGAAACTTAGTGGCATTACTCCAAGCATCGAGAATCGCCGCTTCTGCCATCCCCGGATTGTTGGGAAACGCCGCCCCCACCTCTGCCGACACCATAATTGCCGTATATTCCCCGCTGGCCGTGAGCTGTTGCGCCAGGGCGAGCATGGCAGTGGTTTTGCCCATTTGTCGGGGGGCGTGGATGACGAAGTAACCCCGTTGCCCGATGAGTTGGGCGAGTTCCGGTAGCCGCACCAGGGGCGAGAGCATGTAGTGAATGTCGGCTTGGCAGGGACCGGCATTGTTAAACCATTTAGCCATGGGAAAAAGTGAGGTGGGCGATTTCTCTCATCGTAGAGGAAAGCCTGTTGCCACTTACACGATCGCCTTCGATTCGCGTGCGGACGATCGAGCGACAATTCCGATCTAGACTTTTTCTCCGATCGACTATGGATTACAAGTTAAGCTTGTGTGCTGCGCGGTCTTGGGGAACGGGGAATGCTACTTCCCATCCAATTGCAACATCGCCATAAATGCCGCCTGGGGTACGTCCACCGTGCCGATCGCTTTCATCCGCTTTTTCCCTTTGGCTTGCTTTTGCAGCAATTTCTTCTTCCGGGAAATATCGCCACCATAGCACTTGGCCAACACGTCTTTGCGCAACGGGGGAATGTGTTCGCTAGCAATCACTCGAGACCCGATCGCCGCCTGGAGGGGCACTTTAAACTGGTGGCGGGGAATTAATTCTTTGAGTTTGGAAACCAACGCCCGCCCGACGGGATAGGCTTTATCGCGATGGACGATCGTGGTCAGGGCATCGACGGGATCGTTATTCACCAACACGTCCAACCGGACCAAGTGATTTTCGCGGTAGCCGATGACGTGGTACTCCATACTGGCATAACCCCGCGATCGCGATTTCATTTGGTTGAAGAAGTCCGTCACCACTTCCGCTAGGGGCAACTCGTAAATCAGGGTGGTGCGCGTCGGGGTGAGGTACTTCATGTTTTTGAAGTCTCCGCGCCGACTCTGACACAATTCCATCAGCGTCCCTACGTATTCTTCGGGGGTGATAATCTCGACGTGGATGTAGGGTTCTTCGATTTTTTCCCGTTCGTTGGGGGAGGGCAGAACGCTTGGGTTCTCGATTTGGACGACTTCTCCTAGATTGAGAGTCACTTGATAGACTACGGACGGTGCGGTAGTAATCAAGTCCAGATTGTATTCCCGTTCTAGGCGTTCTTGGACGATTTCCATGTGCAGCAATCCCAAAAAGCCGCAGCGGAAACCAAACCCCATGGCGCTGGAGGTTTCTGGTTCGTAATTGAGGGCGGCATCGTTGAGTTTGAGCTTTTCGAGGGCTTCGCGCAGGTCTTCAAATTGGTCGGCATCTGTGGGAAACAGACCGCAGAACACCATCGGCTTGGCTTCGGTATATCCGGGTAGGGGTTCTGCTGCTGAATTTGCTGCGAGGGTAACCGTGTCGCCGACTCGGGCATCTTCGACGGTTTTAATGGCGGCGGCGAGATACCCAACTTCCCCGGCATGGAGTTCGTCTACGGGTTTCTGAGTGGGAGAGAGAACTCCTAACTCGTCAATTTCGTAGTCTTTCCCCGATGCCATGAACTTGACCCGATCGCCTTTTTTGAGGGTCCCGTCCATCACTCGGAAGTAGACGATCGCCCCCCGGTAGGCATCGTAATAGCTATCGAAAATCAGCGCCCGCAAGGGTTCGGAGATGGTATCGCGCGGCGGAGGAACCAGTTCGACGATCGATTCGAGAATGTCTTCGATGCCGATTCCTTCTTTGGCCGAAGCGTCAATCGCCCCGGAACAGTCGAGTCCGACAAGGTCTTCAATTTCTTGTTTGACTCGATCGGGTTCGGCACCGGGAAGGTCGATTTTATTGAGGACTGGAATCATTTCCAGATCGTTTTCGAGGGCGAGGTAGACGTTGGCGAGGGTCTGGGCTTCGACCCCTTGGGAAGCATCCACCACCAACAGCGCCCCTTCGCACGCAGCGAGCGATCGGGATACTTCGTAGGAAAAATCCACGTGACCGGGAGTATCGATCAGATTGAGAACGTAGTCTTGACCGTCGCGGGCTTTGTAGTTCATCCGCGCCGCCTGCAATTTAATCGTGATGCCCCGTTCCCGTTCGAGATCCATGTTATCGAGAAACTGCTCTTTCATCTGCCGCGCCGTCACCGTTCCGGTATATTGCAGCAAGCGATCGGCTAGGGTAGATTTCCCATGGTCGATGTGGGCGATAATGGAAAAGTTGCGAATCCGCGATACGGGTACGTCAGTCATATATTTGTATAGAAATAAAGCGGGGACGGGGATAAAATTGGCGGTTGACGCTCGGTTTGGGTCAGTCGGCTCTGCGATCCCATTGGGTCGGATACGTCAGAGAATCTGTCCTCTAGAGGGCGATCCAAACTTTTTCGGGTAAGTGGATTTGAAAATAAATTGACGAGTCTGTCGCTCGGTTTATAAATTGGTTGTACGCCGATTTACATATTGTAATCCTTTCGTTACTCTTCGTCAGCGTCTTCGGGCTGTTCTGCTTTGAGTTTGTAGCCTTCGAGGACGATTGCCACATCCTCGCGATAATCGTCAAAGGCTTTGTTGACACCATAGAGGCTGAGCGTATATATTACATTACCCCGCTGTTCGATATAGCTGACGGCATCGAGTTCTTCCCCTCGATCGCTTTGTCCGACCCAATCGACGCGCACGCTGCCGTCGGGTTCTAGCCGCGAGTTCTGCCACTCGATTTGACCTAATGTTTCTTCGAGATATTGCCGTAGCGCTCCTTCGAGACGATCGACATTTAATTCTCCTTCGCTGGGGGCAAAATCGACAATGCCCTTAAATCCCCCATCACCAGAAACAAACTTAATTCCGCTTCCCGTTTCTTCCGATTCGTAACCCTTTGGCAGGGCAATTTCAAACGCACCACCGGGTTCTTTATAGGTTTTGCCGACAGTTTTTTTCTGGGGTTTATCGGATGAGGTTCGATCGGATCGATCTTCACTTTTGGGGGTAGCATCGGGCAGAATTTTCGTACCCGGATCGGCAGAATTTCGATCGAAAACGTTTCCGGTTGTTTCCGTTTCTGAAGAGCTTGGCATACTACAGGCGATCGCACTCAGAGAAAGCCCGAGAGTGAAGATGAAGAGAATGACGCGGGTGAGTTGCCGAATTGATTTGATGTTAACTAAAACGACAGAAAAAATAAATAGTTTTTTTTTGTTGATTCGATCGCAATCTTGTTCTAGCATTGATAATATCATACGTTTTTATGTATCCTACTAAAAACAATAAAACTTCTCTTCAACCCCGCTCGAATTCTCAAACTATTTTTTACAATTTTAATTTCGATTGCTGAGAATTCTGAAAAACTTCGCATTCGATCGATATTTAGAGTTATTATAGCAATTCTCAAGTCTACGAGGTATAAAAACTGTAGGGGCGGGTTTAGCGGAAATTCTTGCCATTACTGAGATTTAGAAATCAACACCCACCCTCGACATGTACCTCACCTAAGCAAGAACCGCTATCAATAAGATTGAAAATAAATGGAAAAAATTATATCGACTAAAATATCTTGAGATTAGTATTTCGCAAACATGTTATCTAGATATTAATGACATATTAATATTGTCTTAAATGTAGGGCGTGCAGCCAGTTTTTCAGGTGTCACACGGACGAGGTACAATCAAAAATTTTCAGTTCGCGATCGCCAATTTCTAAGCTGATGACAGAAGATAGGGACAATCGGTAAAAATGCTCGATTCGCCCCTAGATATTGCACCGAGAATCGCATCGGCAACATTCAGACTCACTGACTTCTACGGGCGTGTTGCCAGGATAACATCGTCACAACCCGTTCTTTATGCCTTAACTTCACTCGATATCGAACGCGATCGCTTTTCTGTCGATCTAAAAATAGTCTAGACGATCGAGCTGTAATAATTTGGGATATTTTTTTACTTAGCGATTCTCGAAGTTCACAACCTTTCACATCGAGAGGATTTTACCGGGATCGATCTGGGATCGACGCAGCGATCGTGTAACAATGAGTAGGTAGATATACAGATATGAGTAAAGATTATGACGAGCGACAATTCCCCGAATAAAGATCTCCTATCTGAAAGAGAGTTACAAGTCATCGAGTTAATCGCCTCGGGCTTAACCAATCAAGAGATCGCAACATCTCTTGAGATTAGTAAGCGCACGGTCGATAACCACATTAGTAATATCCTAAATAAAACACCACCGAGCAATCGAGTCGCTTTAGTGAGATGGGCGCTTAAATGGGGTAAAGTTTGTCTCGAGGATGTCAATTGCTGTCCTTTGCCACCACCCGACTCATCCCTAGAGTCCGTCGAACTCGAAGAACAGGTGCAGTAATGGTAGGCTCGAATTTGGCAACCGGAACCTCTGGCGAGCGCCAATTTCTGCGCTGTCGGACGCTTCCCCTCGCCGTTTATCGGGAAGTTGCCGCCCATTTGCGACAAGTCGGTGGCGTTCGTGCCGGGTTAGTTCCCCAATCTTCTCCGGAATTCGATTACGCCCTTTCTCAAATCGGTTCGTTGTGGATCGAGTATGCCGATGATACCGATGCCGCAGCCCGCGATCGCGTCGATCGGATTTTGACTTATTATGGCGATCGTTATGGAGCGTGGGAAAGGCAGTGACGTGGGGACGCTCCAGAGGAGAGGCTGGGGAAGGTGAGGAAAATGGGGGAGATGGGGAAGGTGAGGAAGATGGGGGAGAAAAATGCAAGATACACGTATTCTTCCTTGTTTCCAAAGCCCCCGAAGCCCCCGAAGCCCCCGAAGCCCCCGTTTCTCACCTAGCTCTGTCTTCCCCATAACCCAAGCTATCCATTCCGAGCGGGGGAATTGAAAGACTTTACATCCAGCATAAGATTGAAAACTCAACGTCTGAATGCTTCGTCTTTCTGCGACAATGAGCAATTAGCCGTCAGCGATGAATGGCGAGCGATACTAGCGATATTTGAGTATTCATGGGTACAGTGCGAGCGATACGAGGAACGCGGGATATTTTGCCAGAGGAAATCCCCTACTGGCAGTGGGTGGAAGCAACGGCGCGAGATATACTCGATCGCGCCGCCTACCGAGAAATTCGGACTCCCATTTTCGAGCAGACGGATTTATTCGAGCGTGGCATCGGCGAGGCAACCGATGTCGTGGGTAAAGAAATGTATACCTTCGTCGATCGCGGCGATCGATCGATTACCCTTCGTCCGGAGGGAACGGCTGGGGCGGTGCGATCGTTCGTCGAACACAAGCTGTTTGCGGCTGGAGGAGTACAGCGCTTGTGGTACACCGGACCCATGTTTCGTTACGAACGCCCTCAAGCCGGACGACAGCGACAATTTCATCAGATTGGTGTGGAGGCTTTAGGAACGGACAGTCCTCGCGCCGATGTAGAAGTCATCGCCATTGCCACGGAAATTCTGCAATCGTTGGGGTTGAAAAACTTAAAGTTAGCTCTAAACTCCGTTGGCAACCGGGACGATCGCCAGCGCTACCGTCAAGCCCTCGTCGATTATCTCACCCCCTATAAAGACGAGTTAGATACCGACTCTCAAGATCGACTCGAACGCAATCCCCTGCGGATTTTGGATAGTAAAGACGATCGAACTCAAGAAATCGCCCGCGAGGCTCCGAGCATCTTAGATTATCTCTCGGAACCTTCTCAAAATCACTTCGATCGCGTCCGGCAATTCCTCTCGGATTTGGGCATTCCCTTCAACCTCAACCCCCGTCTGGTGAGAGGTTTAGACTACTACACCCACACCGCCTTTGAAATCCAATCCGACGACCTCGGCGCGCAAGCCACCGTTTGCGGTGGGGGGCGTTATGATGGGTTAGTGCGGGAGTTGGGAGGTCCCGATACCCCAGCCGTGGGTTGGGCGATCGGTCTAGAGCGGCTCGTTATCCTACTACAAGAGTTGCACGCTTCCCCAGCAACGGCATTGGACTTTTATTTGGTATCCAGAGGCGATACCGCCGAAGCGCAAGCCTTGCAAATCGCTCAAAAGTTGCGCCAAGGTGGATTTAGCGTCGAGCTAGATCTCAGTGGCAGCGCCTTTGGCAAACAGTTCAAACGAGCCGATCGCAGCGGGGCGATCGCCTGTTTGGTGCTCGGAGATGCGGAAGCCGAAGCCCGAACCGTCAACCTAAAATGGTTAGCGAGTGGAGAGCAAGAGGCCGTGTCCCAAGCCGATCTTCTGGGAATGCAAGCACAATTGCGCCAGCGACTCGATCGCGATCGAGCCAACTCCTAATCGCGTTCAACTTAAAAATCTCCCCGAGTTCGGGGAGAAAGGTGACCGATCTCAAGGAGAAATGGCGATGTATTGTCCGATGCAACTCGACTGTAAAATCATGACCGGGCAAATTCACAATTGCCCCAATGTATCGGAATGCTTGCGAAACTCTCCCCTCCAACGCAGATCGGCCATGCAGCTTTATTTCCAGAATTTAGGCGTACAACCCGAGGAAGTGGAAACGCGAACGCCGTCCTATTCTCGGTTATGCGTTTTGGCACCGTTAACAGCCCCTGGACCCTTGAGTTTTCCTTACAATCGAGACTACTCAACTCGCGATCGCATTATCTTTGGCTCTCCAGTGAATTGGGACGAACAACTCGGGGGGATTAAGCATTTCTGCGATTTGAGCATTGCCCAACTTGCAGAACTCATTGATGGTGAATTTGTCAACCCCAACAGTCGTCACAACCTATCTCCCCCGATCGCCACATTGCTCGAATTCGCCCGCAACGGAGAAACCCGAGGCTTCGAGTTTACCTTCGAGGGTTATGCCGTTCATCCCTCGCGGGAAGACTACCGCACCAGTATCGATGGGATTGGCTGCGAGGGAACTTGTCCTCCGTCACTGATTGCCGAGTTTCGAGAATTGACCCGTCATGCCGACGAACTGACCCTACAATCGCACCATCTCCGCGCTTGGTGGGATTAGTTTTTGGGGATGAGGGAGATGAGGGAGATGAGGGAGAGAGTCGGTATTGAACGTTTCCCGCACCCGATCGCACCGCACCCTATTCCCCATCCTCATCAACTTTGACATCGTACAAAACGATGAGGTGGCCGTCGTAATCGCAGAAGGCTTGTTCGGTGAAACGAAGATTGGGCGGTGCGGTGAAGGTACTCGATCGCACCACGGGAAGTCCCAGTTCTCGGATTTTGGCGATTTTCGGGGCAACTTCTGGCACTTGAATGACGATCGCGGCGCGGTGGGGGGTTGTTGGCGGTGGTAGTTCGATGCCTTTGACTTCGGTGAGGGCAAGCGATCGCGCTTCGGATTCGGTACTGAGGGCCGCAAACTTCAGCCGCGCGTTTTCGGGTAATCCAAACACTGGATATAAATAAGAGTTGGGGGAAGCATCGTCGAAATAGTCGAGGCGAAATCCAAGGATATCTCGATAAAGACTCAGCGATCGTTCGAGATCCGCTACCGCCATACAGGGACGTTTGAGATGAAGGCGATCGAATGCAGAAGAGGCAGAGTTGTTGTCAGATGTCGGATTTTGGGCTTGCGATTGGGTTTCCATAACAGTTCAAAGTAGGATACGGCCAGAAGAACGACTCACCAATTGTCAATTGTCCGTTCGTCAATTGTCCATTTACGAACCCAATCCCACCAACTCTCCCTCACCAGAAATCACCTCACCGATTGCCGTTGCCGGCAAATTCAAATTATCGAACAGTTCGATCGCCTCAGTCGCTCGTTCGGGTGGAATCAGGACGACAAAACCGATTCCCATATTAAACGTATTGAACATCTCCGGTAGACTAACCTCCCCCGTTGCCGCCAGCCAATCGAAGACGACTGGAATTTCCCAAGCATTGGGATCGATGCGAATCGATTGGTTTTCTCCCAAACAGCGCGGCAGGTTCTCCGGCAATCCACCCCCGGTAATGTGGGCCATACCGCGTACTTCCAACTCGCTTTCGAGAGCGGCAAGAATGGGTTTGACGTAAATTTGCGTCGGAGTTAGCAATACTTCTCCCAAACTCCGTCCGTCAAAGGCTGCGGGGCGATCGTTCCAGTCCAATCCCCGATCGCCGATAATTTTGCGCACCAGGCTAAATCCGTTACTGTGTACCCCCGAACTGCCCAAGCCGACTGCGATATCTCCGACTTGGATGCGATCGCCGCCCAGGAGTTTGCTTTTTTCGACGATGCCCGTGCAAAATCCCGCCAGATCGTACTCGCCAGGAGCGTAAAATCCCGGCATCTCAGCAGTTTCTCCCCCCAACAGGGCGCACCCGGCTTGACGGCATCCCTCGGCAACGCCTGCCACCACTTGCTTTAGCCGATCCGCATCGAGCTTCCCCGTGGCGAGGTAGTCCAAAAAATACAAGGGTTCGGCCCCGGAAGTGAGTACGTCGTTAACGCACATGGCGACGAGATCGATACCTACCGTATCGTGGCGATCGAGACTTTGTGCCAGTTTGAGTTTAGTGCCCACGCCATCGGTTCCCGAAACCAGAACGGGTTGCCGATATCCGGATGGCAACTCGAAGCAACCACTAAATCCTCCCAGGCCGCCGAGAACCTCCGGGCGATGAGTACTTTGCACTAAATTGCGAATTTTGCCGACAAAAGCCCGCCCCGCCTCAACGTCTACTCCAGCCTCGCGATAGTCCATAGATTTTTGGATCTGTAAAGTTCGACACCCATCTAATCTACCTGGTCGGGGGACTCGAGTAATTTAAATAAAGTCAAATTCAAAGTTTTCTTGCAATCGACCCCTGCTGACTTCCGGTACGTCCCATTTGAATGGGAGAATTTACAGAGGTGATAAGGCGCTTCTGGTTAAAAACCCAGAGTCAGTGAATGGAAATTCCGGGACTCTAGCTTTTTATAATTTATATTGGTATTTTTATAAAATCTATATTAATAAAACTAATATGGTTGCATATCACAAAACTGTATTTTTTATTTAAATTTTTCGTAAATATTATTTTTGGATTTAAAAAGCTTGAAATCCCCGATTGATAAAGCTTTAATCGACTGTTGTTTCGATCTATACATTTAAAGCTTGTGTAAAGTTTTGGCGATTTTCGGGAATCTATCGATCCGCGATCGCAAAACTTCATGCTAGTCTGTGGCAGTTCTACATCAGAGAAAAACACAAAGCGAGCAAACGCAAACTCTAGCTCGACCAAAACCCAGCTATGCTTGCTACTCGTTTGTACTCAGTTCAGGAAAAGCGGCACTGAGCCTTGCTTTCCCCCCAGCTCTTCAGACCTGGGGCTTCTATTGGGAATTGGATCTATCTACATGAATCAACAACTCTGGAATAGTCTTGCCGTCACCGGATTAGTTGCTAGCGTCGGATTTGTGTCCACACAACCGGCTCTGAGTCAAACAACCTCCGAAGAAATCGTCACTCTTTCGTTTTCGACCTCGAGCATTGCCGAAATCGAAGCTCACGAACTTGACGGACAGCGGGCTGCCATTCTCTACGTTCGCAATCTTCCAGTCTTGACTTTCTTGGAAAGTCCGACTTCCCAGATGGGTGAAGCATCCTTGGGCGATCCGACCGTTCGAGCGATGGAAGTTGCGACTCGGCTCAATCAACTGGCCCAAGACGATATCGAAGCCCAGACGATCGAAGCTCATTGGGATGGGTCTGGCGATCGCTACTCGATCCGCGTTGGCAGCGAAGTGTTAGTGGAACTAGATTCCCATACGCTTCTTGCCGATAGCACCTTCAACCCAGAGGAAGATGCCCTGCAAGCCGCGAACCGACTGCGCAGACTGCTCGGAAACGCAGCGCCCCTCGAGGCGATCGCTGGCAAATCGGCGGCGGAGGAATCTGTCGGGGAAATTTCTGAGATGACTCCTGCCGAGCCTCAACTGAAAAAGCCCGAACCCTACATAGTCCAAGAGACGCAACCCGAACCCGATTTGTTCCAGATAGATGGCTGGGCATCTTGGTACGGCCCTGGCTTCAATGGAAACCACAGTGCCAGCGGGGAAATTTTCGACCAATACGCGATGACGGCCGCCCACCGTGACTTGCCATTCAACACCCTCGTGCGCGTCACCAATATCGATAACGGTCGTTCGGTTGTCGTTCGCATTAACGATCGCGGTCCCTTCATTCACGGTCGGGTGATCGACCTTTCCATGGGAGCGGCCGAAGAAATCGGCATGGTCTCGAGTGGCACCGCCCCAGTTCAACTCGAAGTGCTAGAACCCGATTGGTCGGCACCTCATAAGTAAGCAAACGGGAAACACGCGCCAGGTTGGGAAATCAAATCGAAAATTCTTGAAATTCCGATCGAGTCGATTTTCAGAATTTCTGAGGGGCATCTCCCAACCTGTCTGGTATTTAGAGTTGACCCGTTGGCGAGTTTGGGCAAGAGTGGATGGGTGGATAATATTTTGTGTGTATCGCAGATTTGATTTCTACCTGACTATCCTCTCCCAAAACTCTAATTCGTAACGTCACTCTAGAAAGCTCGTGTTATTGCTTAAATCGATCGCCGAACTGCAAGCCTATCGGCAGCAGCTAAATGATACCGTGGGCTTTGTGCCGACGATGGGAGGTCTGCACGCCGGACACCGCAGCTTAATCGATCGGGCGCGGCGAGAAAATAGTCGCGCGATCGTCAGTATTTTTGTCAATCCCCTCCAATTCGGACCGAGTGAAGATTTTGCTAAATATCCCCGAACCTTCGATCGCGATCGCCAACTGTGCGAAGAAGCGGGGGTCGATGCCATTTTCGCGCCGACGGCAGATCGAATGGGGACGATCGACGGTACAACCCTGGTGGTTCCGCCTCCGGAGATGACTTCCGTCTTGTGCGGTCGTACCCGAACCGGACATTTTCAGGGTGTCGCCACTATCGTCACCAAACTACTCAACCTCGTCCGACCCGATCTCGCCTATTTCGGTCGCAAGGATGCCCAGCAACTGGCGATCGTTCGTCGGTTCGTTGCGGATTTGAATATTCCCGTCGAAATCGTCCCCTGTCCGATTGTCCGGGAAGCCTCGGGACTGGCCTACAGTTCTCGCAATCAATATTTAAGCCCTCAAGCCAAAGCCGACGCAGCAGCACTGTATCGCAGCTTGCAGCAAGCTGAAGCTGCTTTTTGGCAGGGCGATCGCCACAGCCAACATTTAATCGATATCGTTCGTACCGAGCTAAAAGTGGTTCCCCAAATCGAGCTGGAGTACGTGGAATTGGTGCACCCGGAAACCCTGACTCCATTACAAACTGTCGAAGAACGCGGATTGCTGGCGATCGCCGCCCGAGTGGGTTCGACTCGGCTAATCGATAACGTGCTGTTGCGCCAGCCGATTGTCGCCATCGACGGTCCGGCAGGGGTGGGGAAATCGACCGTTGCTCGTCAAGTGGCTCAACATCTAGGGGTGGTCTATCTGGATACGGGAGCGATGTATCGGGCGATCGCCTGGCAGGTGTTGCAGTTGGGATTGGCGGTCGATGATGAAGCTGCGATTCGGGGGGCGATCGATCGATCGGACTTGCGCCTCGAACCCGATGGAGGAAGCTGTCGGGTGTGGATCGACGATCGCGAAATCACCGACGAGATTCGCACCCCGGAAGTGACGGCCAAGGTTTCGGCGGTATCGGCTTTGGGGTCGGTACGGCGCTTTTTGGTACGACGGCAGCAAGAATACGGCCGCACGGGAGGGTTGGTTGCCGAGGGACGCGACATCGGCACTCACGTTTTCCCCAATGCCGACGTGAAAATTTTTCTGACGGCTTCGGTGAGCGAACGGGCCCGACGGCGACACAAGGAGTTACTCGATCGCGGATACTCAATTACGTTGGAGGAGTTGGAAAAGACGATCGCCGAACGAGATCGAAAAGATAGTACCCGCGCGATCGCCCCGCTAAAGAAAGCAGAAGATGCGGTAGAGATTTGCACGGATGAATTGACGGTTTCAGAAGCGATCGAAGGAATTCTCGAGCATTGTCGCGGTTAACCCAAGCATTCGATCCCCTTCGATCCCCTGGGATTTTTTGTGTGAATCGAGGTCGATCGTCTTCGATTCGAGTTCTGCTTCGATCGTAGCTTTATTGCAATTTCTTAAGAGAGAGGAACGGAAAAACGTCATTCTCAAAGGTTTTCGTGTAAACAAGTATGTACGAGTCTTAACTTTGGTTGCGATTATTGGGAAATAAAAAGCAAGATGATAAGTTGAAGTGACTAAAATCATCATACTTAAAAAACAGTCGTCACCAAAATGTACAACAAAAAAACCGATAAAGATCCGTTAGTCGTAGCTGTAACCGCAGGATTGGGTGCAGGCGTTGTCACCTCATTTGCCGTCGCTCAAGGTCAAAATCCCCTCGTCGCATTAGCGATTACGGTATTTGCGGCATCGATCGGTTTGCTGTGCGATCGCATGGGTTGGATCTAACTCGATCGTCAAAATACAAGCTTGCGATTCTGTCCTGGTGTTCGTTATTGTTCCCTTGACCTTCTGTGCTTGAGTAACTTTTATAAACTCAGTTTGTTATTACTCCAAAAGCTGTTCTTAAGAAAACTTGAAATATATCGGGTGTAAAGCAAGTTTATGCTTTGTACCCGATTTTTTTCGATGGCGATTTAGATAGCAATTCGACCGCTACACGTTACGCTAAAAACTCTTCCTCCTTCCTCGCCGCCGTCCAAATCCGGTGCATCGCTCTGTGGGCTAAAACTTGTGACGACATTATCTAACCTGCAAACGCGATCCAAATCCCAGAATGAGAACGACCCGATCTTTTGGCAGTTCGAGTCGGCATAGAGGTAGCCTAACCTCTTCGCGATAGCCAGTGTAAGAATCAACCCAGTCCCTCAAGGTCTTAGATGGCTGGGTTACCCGATATTCCAAGGATAAGCATTCAACTTGCTCCATTTTGAAAATTATCGCTCTTTCAATTATCGAACCACCTCTATAGGAGAGCTATTGCGTGCGGGTAAGTTTTGTTCGATCGCCTGCCGAGTGCGTTCTAAATAAATGATCGAAGCTCGATCGCCCGGATTATGTTGGCAGCATCGATCGAATAAATCTCGTGCGGCT
>JAXHUC010000110.1:0-21775 GCA_034189805.1 Cyanobacteriota bacterium | reverse complement strand
CCCACCTTTTGCAACACCATTCCCCCCGTCCCGGCAAACAGCAGTAAGTACCACCAATCGGTTCCCCACTGTCCGGGAGAAACCCACGCATCGGAGGTGAGTAACAAGGCGGCGATGATACCGAAGTTGGCGGGATTGAAGAAGTGCTTGCCGCGAATGCGAAACAGAAATTTACTCGCGATCGCCAAACACCCGGCAATAGCCATCGTCGTCGGTTCGTTCGCCCGCAACAGCAAACACAGTCCTAGGGCGGTAATTAGGGCGCTGCGTAACGACCCGAGGGAACGAACGAGGCGATCGCGCTGCGCCCCAACTGGTGGCGTGGAGTCTGCGGGGGTTCGATGGCGATCGCCCGATATGAAGAAAGAGAGTAGCAATTGGGTGGTGCAACAACTGGCAACCGCCACGGACATCACATCCCATCGCAACGTCCAATCTCGGGTACTAATTCCTAGGAAGAGAAATAAGGCCAGAAAAAGTATTTGATAATCGCGGGCATCTGGAAATTTCATGGTTTCGTTACCGCCTGAATAATATCGCGCGTCGCTGCCGTGCAAATTCTAAGTCTATTCAGTATGTCGGTTGCGATCGCCAAATGGATGCCGCGTTACACAAACTGTAACGAAATAACTGTCACGAAACAGTCCGCATTGAACCGTTAGCATTCGGCTTGGATGGTGACGGAAGGGTTTCAATGTGGGTTGTCAAAACGGACGATCGCCTGGAGGTATTGTAACGTTGTATACCTTCAGGCGATCGGGGTTGGATTATGTAATTTGTAATGTAATTAATACAATTCAGGTTGAGAAAACTTAAGAATAGCGAGATTGTTTGTGCTTGCTATCGACCGGTTCGTATTTTGTCTTTTCCAGCTGGTCGTGCAGCATCAGATTCCACACTAATTCATTGGTGAAAGCTCCAACCTGAAGGGTTTTAGAGTTGGCAGCGTATAGGTTAGGAACTTTTTTAGCACTCATTGTAGATAATTCCAAGACGTAGTGGTTTATAGCAACAGAGTCAATTTCAGAAATTCCTGAAATCTTCGATTTGGGTCGATCGAATCATTCAACATTGTGAATTTAACTAAAATTCGATCGAACTTTCCTTGACAATATCGACAGCCTGTGAACTCGTGTGAAATCTAATATGAAGGCTCGATTGGAGAAGATCGAACTGCGAGTGTCAGAGTTTTCACGATCCGGTCTGTGCATTGAGTTGATAACCTAAGTAAATCAAGATTTTACGGACGGCAGTTATCAAAACTCACCGATACTTTAACTGTCACCTCGACTAAAGCTGTAGAACTACGGATTTTCAGCATTGCAAAAGCTTAATAACGGACGATTTCTAAATCGTCCATTACTGTTCAAACTATCATTTAAGTTTGAGAATATCAATTGGATAAAAGCCGAAACATAAGCGATCGAACGAGCCACAAAAATTGTAGTTTTGTGCAATGGAAAAAACTACTTTATGTGAGATGAGGACCATAAAATGATGGTCAACATTCATCCAGAAGCCATCGGTATTCAGCATTTAGCTAGAAAGTCCGAGCATCGACTTCACCGCGCTAAGCTTCTTTCCATTCAAAATTCGCGATCGCAATTGGTCTAAATTTCTCTGGTTTCACCGACCCGATCGATTCTCACAGAACCCGCGTCGAGAAACAGGCAAACTCGATTGTCGTGTAGATGTTTCGATCACCCTAGCGTTGTCGCCCGTCGAAGCAAACCCAGCTTGGCGGAGATTTCGCTTTCGATAGACTGTAGCACACCATTGTCACGCCCGCACTCGAACTTGGGAATGGGGAATGGGGAATGGAGGGTTGGGGGGGTTGGGGGAGCTGGGGAAGCTGGGGGACAAGGGGACAAGAGAGAACTTTGCATTTTTAATTTTTAATTTTGCATTCTCTCCCCCGTTTCCCCCCTTTCTCTCCTTCTCCCCATCTCTCCCTCTCCGCGTCCCCGCGTCCCCGCGTCTCCGCGTCCTCCCACCCCTCATCTCCCGTCTCCATCGAAAAGTTCCGTGGAATGACGGATGACTCAGCCCGATCGCATCTGATATCAAGTACGCAGTATCCCACTCAAAACCGATCCGATCGTCGCTGTATATTCGGAGTGACGTTTTTCGGTAAAGTGAGCTTAAGAATAACTTAAGCTTTTGTCGATCGCGTCTACCTCAAGCTGACAAATCGCGAATTCCCTGACAACTTATCGATCGATTCACCGATAATGACAAATTGGCCCTTGAAAATGGTTCCCGCCAAAGTGTTTTTGGCTGTTTCTAGCCTCGTCGCTGGCAGTTTTATCCCCCACACCGAACCGGGTTGGGCGGCTCGTCAGGTTGACGAGCTTCGCGGCGGTAGCGACGCACTTCGCTCGCAAGTGATTCCCGCAGAAGGAGACCTCAGCGATCCGGCCTCCCAAGTTGCCCCACCGGGATTGCAAGTCGAACCGGGAGACGCTCCGATTCCCCCCTTCGAACAACTCAAGATGCAGCGAGAATTGCGATCGCTTTTGGGACGGGTACAGAGCGCTCTGCTCGCAGCGAATGCCAACGATCGGGCCATCGACAGCCAAGCTAAAGAGGAGGATGGAGACAGCCTTGCCGCTGGTGCTGCAATTGAGGCAACCGATCGGGCGATCGCCGAAGCCCGCCAAGTCTTGTACGAGTTTAACGATTTAGTAGACGCGGGTAAATACGGCGAAGCGCGATCGAGTTGGTTGAGTGCCCGATCGCGTCTGTGGGAGAGCTATCCCAACGACCGACTCCGCGCCCAGCCGGAAATTCGGGCAATTTGGCTCGATCGGGGGACGATCGTCGATGCGGGGTCTCCAGAAGGCTTAGAACGAGTGTTCGATCGCCTCCAACGGGCCGGCATCAACACCGTCTTTTTTGAAACCATTAATGCCGGGTATCCCATCTATCCCAGTCAGGTGATGCCGGAACAAAATCCCCTGATTGAAGGCTGGGACCCCCTGGCAGCGGCGGTGGAGTTAGCCGACGAGCGGAATATGGAACTCCACGCTTGGATCTGGACGTTTGCCGTGGGCAACCAGCGCCACAATCAAATTGTCGGCAAGAAAGACGATTACCCCGGCCCAATTCTCGAAGCCAACCCCGACTGGGCAAATTATGACAACGCCGGACGGATGCGGCATTTGGGATCGGGTAAAACCTTCCTCGATCCGGCAAACCCCGAAGCGCGGTGGTATTTGCTGCGCGCGATCGATGAAATTATCACCAATTACGATGTCGATGGCCTGCAACTCGACTACATTCGCTATCCGTTTCAAGACCCGAGTGCCAAGCGCACTTACGGCTACGGAAGCGCCGCGCGAGAAGCTTTTGAAGAACTCGCAGGTTTCGACCCCAGCGAGATTTCCCCCGACGATCGCCAGCTCTGGGAACAGTGGACGGAGTTTCGTACCGAGCAGGTGAGTTCTTTTGTCGGTGAAGTGTCTCAGTGGCTGCGCGATCGCGATCCGAATCTGATTCTCTCGGTGGCCGTCTTCTATCAATCCACCCACGATCGCATTCACAAAATCCAACAGCATTGGGAAACCTGGGCGGAAAACGGCACGGTGGATTTAATCGTACCGATGACGTACGCCCTCGATACCAACCGTCTCGAAAGTATCACCGAACCTCTAATCGAGCGCGGGGGTTCGGCATTAGTGGTGCCGTCGGTGAAACTGCACGACTTGCTGGCGATCGTTGCCATCGACCAAATTCAAGCCCTGCGAGATATGCCCGTCGGCGGCTACGCTCTATTTGCCGCCACCGTTCTCACCGATCCCCTCTACGAAATCTTCACCCGCACTCAAGCCCCCGCCCAAGTCGGTCCGATTCCCTTCCGCCAGCCCTTTGAAGCGACTGCCGCACGGTTTGCCGCCCTCCAACAGGAATGGGACGTGTTATTCGCCGACGATCGACTCTGGATTCGGGAACCCGAATTGAGTCAGTGGCAGGCGAGTTCAGTAGAAGTCGGGCAGGTTCTCGAACAATTGGCCGCCGAACCCAACGCCGAAAATTTAGCCGCAGCCAGCGAGACGCTCGCCCAATATCAAGCGGAATTTCCCCGATGGATGCGCTTGCAAGCTTCCGAACACGAATATCAAGTTCAAACCTGGGAACACCGACTCCAAACTCTCTCGACGTTGTTAAAATACGGCGATCGGGTGGTTTTGAATCGAATGCTCGCCCAGAGGTAGAGGGCTTCGGGGGCAACGGAGGCTTGGGGAGCTTCGGGGGCTGAGTGTTTGAACAATATCCCCATTCTCCCGTTTCTCCCGTTTCTCCCGTTTCCCCCCTTTCTCCGCGTCCCCAAACTACCGTTGCGAGTATTCCCAAATTTTCGTTTGAGCTGTCGAGTAGGCGGATGAGTCGTAAGGAACGTCTTCCAAAACGGCGATCGCCTCGTTAAAACGACCGACTCGTGCTTGCTCTCGGGCTTGTTTCAACATCCAGTTGGCGCGAATCTGTTGCTTTTGCCGATATTCTTCTAATTTGGGGGCGATGCGATCGTAGGCAGCGCTACCGTAAGGCACTCGTTCGAGAACGGCTAATGCTCCGGTAAAATCGTTTTGCGCGGCCAGTGCGTAGGCCTCTTGCAACACTTGATAGGCGATCGCATCTCGTTGAATGCGCTGCTTCTCTTGATACTCGGCAAATTTCGGCTGAATTTTGGCGTAGAAACTCGTGTCGGGCGGCACTTCTTGTAAGGCACTCAGCGCTTCGTCAAATTCTCCCAGGGCGGCGAGGCGGAAAGCTTCTTCCACCCATTGGTGCGCTGCCACTTCCCGCTTGAGTTGCTGTTTCTGTTGGTATTCAACGAGCTTGGGTTGAATTTGCGCGTAGAGTTGCGTGCCTTCGGGAACCTGTTGCAAAGCATCGAGGGCCCCGGAAAAGTCCCGAACGGCGGCTAAATCGTAGGCGTATTGCACCCACTCTCGAGCTGCCGCATCTCGTTTGACTTGCTGCTGCTGTCGGTATTCGGCGAGTTTGGGTTGAATTTGGCTGTAGAGTTGCGTGCCGGGGGGAATTTCTTGCAGGGCTTGCAGTGCTGCGGCATAGTCTCCTCGCGTTGCTGCATTTTGAGCCTGCTGTACCCATTCTTGTCCTTGTTCTTCGAGTTGGGCGCGGGCATCTCGCATCAAGGGTTCGAGTTTTTGCTGCCAAACGTCGAGATTCGGCATCTCCTCGGCTTGTTGCAACACTGCTTGCCATTCCCCGCGCGAGAACGACTCTTCGATTTCTCCAAAAGTAGCGCTGGCGGCTTGCCAATCTTTCTGCCACCCGGCGATGGTATCGTTGGCGTAGATCGATTTTGCGAGGGAAACCGCTTCCTGGAAATTACCCGCCTCGTATGCTTGGGTGGCTTTTTCGAGGATTTCCGCCTCTTCTTGGGGTAAATCGTACAGCATGTACCCTCCAGCGGCGATCGTCATCAGGTTGGCAGCCAATCCGACACTCACTCCCGTCCATAATACCGTCGCGTAGGGAGATAGCACCGGCTTGGGGACTTGAGAGGTGTTTTGGGGTGTTTTGACGATCGCATTTGACCCTCCGGTGGGAACGATCGCCGACGAAGCAACATCAACTACAGCACTGCCATCGGCTTGCACGCGAAAGTTCGATTTGTCCTTCTCGGGGGAATCGAGGGCTGAAGCTAGCAGTTTGGGAACCGCATCGGGATCGACTTGACCCTCACCCGAGAGAACGACAGAGCGATCGAGAAGTTTGGGATCGTAACTGGGATTTGTTGATGGGGATTCATTGGGGAAAAATATATCCATCACTGCAAACCATCCATCAGCTTTCTGCACGATCGCCCCTTGGACGGGTCTCTTTTTCTGCGATTTAGAGTCGGGTAAGTTGTAGTGAAAATACAGCATTGTTTGGCTATCGTTTGGCTCTGAGGGATATCGCTTGAAGTGAAGAACTATTCGGTTTAATTTTTCCGTTTGGAGCAGATTATATTGCTGCTTTGTGTGAATTAATTGATGAAATCGACTGAATTAATGAAACGTAGGTAGAAGCGCACGCCTCAATTCAGAGATGTTAAACGCTCTCCAATACAGAAGTTTTAGGGTGAAACTAAATTCAGTACTAAATTCTCATCTCAATCAATATCTTCTGACACTAAATTGGAATTTCAGGAAAAAAATACGATCGCTTACACAAAAAAATTGGGCTTGTCGTTCTCTCGAAAAAATGCTAAGTCGAGCTGAAATCCGCGAAATTGCTGGAGATCGGGTGAGAATATCCTTTCAATCGACCGCAATTCGTATTGGTAGACATCTTCGCAATCGGGATCGACTCTCTGGTTTCGGGGATGAGTCGTTCTTTCGATCGCATTTTGGATATGCAGTCAGTTTCTCTGTCAGCTGAATGCTTTTGGAGTCCGAAAAAAGCTGAGATTACAACGGACTAGCCGGTTAAGACGATAGATTTTATCTGTCGATCGAACTTAGATTTAACGAATACTTGTGGCATTTTCATCCAAAGCCGATAGCTGATAGCTGACGGCTGAATGCTTACGATACTTTTTTCACGGCTAACGCAACTCCAAAAATATCAATTATCGATCGAGATTGCATTTTATGAATAGAGATAAGAGTGTATTTTATATATGTTTTAAATATTAAATTGTAGGTATAACAATAAAAAATATTCAACTATCTTTAGCGATCGAAGTTTGGTAAAATACAATAAACCAATTAATGACTAGGGGAATCTCAAATGCCTAAAGCGACCTGGAATGGTGCTGTGTTAGCCCAAAGCGATAATTGTGAAGTGGTTGAAGGAAATCAATACTTTCCTCCCGATGCGATCGACAAACAATATTTTAAACCCAGCGATACCCATACCTCTTGTCCCTGGAAAGGAGTTGCGAGTTACTACACTATTGAAGTCGATGGCAAAGTCAATCCCGATGCCGCCTGGTACTATCCAGAAACCAAAGATGCCGCCCAAAATATCAAAGGATATGTTGCCTTTTGGAAAGGCGTAAAGGTAGAAAAATAATTTTCCCGGACGGCGAAATTCCGAGTGCTGGCAAAATCGGGTCTTTATCTGGGTTATTCAACTCATTAGAGAGATCGGGTTTTGCCAAGTGAAAGTTAATTTATTTTCCCCGAATTCCCACGAACGGGTTATCTTCATTCGTGACAAGTTAAGCAATTTTGTCGGGTGTCAAGTTGACGATCTTGAACGATAAAACCCCTTACCAATAAAGGATTTGAGCGATTTCACTCTGGTGCGCGGGGGGTTCGGGGGAGGCGCTTGGCCCCCGGCGGGGGGTTTGGGGGGAGACCCCCCAACTCCGGGTTTTCGGTTGATTATTAATGGGTTGACAAAGCAAAAACCACCTTAACTTGTCACCTATGGGTTATCTTCGTCCCCAAGGAGAACTGTTTCTAGTTCCCTTCCCCATCCTCCAAGATACCGACGACAATGCCACAACATCCCAAACCCAGGCATTAGGCGGCATTTACGCGAATTGGCGAAGCACGGTAGGCTTGAGTTGGAAATCGATCGCCCCAGTATATAATCAGTCATCTTTCGGGAGTCGATACACCTCGATCGATTTCGTTAAAATACGAGATATCTTTGTTGGATCGTTAAACTCTTTAGCTTTTCAATTACGGCATTTTTTAGCATGAGAAATTATTCAGCCACAATCGCTTCCGAAGCCGTTATTCTCAATTTGCACGATGTTAATTTTAGTGACGAGCAATTCGATCGACTCTGCCAAGCCAATCGAGATTTGAAACTCGAACGAACAGCAAAAGGAGAATTAGTTGTTATGCCTCCCGTAGGTGGAATCAGTGGCAATCGAGAAGCAGATTTTATTAGCTTGCTTTGGCTTTGGAATCGTCAAGCAAAATTGGGGAAAGTCTTTAGTTCGTCTACTATTTTTCGGTTACCTAACGGGGGCGATCGCTCTCCCGATGCGGCGTGGGTAAGCAACGAGCGCTGGGAATCGTTGACCCCAGAAGATCGAGAAAAGTTTCCCCCCATTTGCCCCGATTTCGTCCTGGAATTGCGTTCTCGTACCGACTCCCTTGTCGCATTGCCAGCCAAAATGGGCGAATATCTCGAGAGTGGTTTGCGATTGGGTTGGTTAATTAATCCCCAAGATCAGCAAGTGGAAATTTATCGTCAAGCCCAACCCGTTGAAACGATTCAGTTACCCGCAACGCTTTCGGGAGAAGAGGTTTTGCCGGGATTTATTTTAGAGTTACCCGTTTTTTGAGGAAAGTCTATCAAGCCATCATCGACCCAAAATTCTCATATTAAGGCGTTCTGAGATCGATTCCGACCTATAGTATTTGAGTAGCGATCGCCCTCATTCGATGATGCAGCCATGAGTACCCCCGTTGACTTTCTCGGCCAACTCAACCCCTCCCAACGCCAATCCGTCGAGCATTTCTGCGGGCCGCTACTGGTGGTGGCGGGGGCGGGTTCGGGCAAAACGCGGGCGCTGACGTACCGAGTGGCGAACCTGATTCTCGAACATCGCATCGATCCGGAAAATATTCTCGCGGTCACCTTCACCAACAAAGCGGCGCGGGAAATGAAGGCGCGAGTGGAAACTCTATTTGCCCAGCAGTTGGCACAGCAGAAGTACCACAAACCCCTCGAAGCCCTCACCCCGGACGAACAAACTCGGCTGCGATCGCGATCGTGGCGTACTTATATCAAACCCCTATGGATCGGCACCTTCCACAGCCTCTGCGCCAAAATTCTCCGGTTCGATATCAATAAATATACCGATGAAAAGGGGCGACAGTGGACCCGATCGTTTTCTATTTTCGACGAGTCGGACGTACAGGCGCTGATTAAAGAAATCGTTCTCGGGCAACTCAATTTAGACGATAAAAAGTTTAAGCCCAGTACCGTTCGCTATCAAATTAGCAATGCCAAAAATCGCGGCTGGTCTCCGGCAGATCTCGAACGCAACGAACCCAATTATAAAGGACGGGTGATTTCGGAAGTTTACCAACTCTATCAAGATAAACTCGCCGAAAATAACGGTCTCGACTTTGACGATTTGATTCGGGTTCCGGTGCAACTCTTTCGCCAAAACGAGTCGGTATTGGGGTACTGGCATCAAAAGTTTCGCCACGTTCTCGTCGATGAGTATCAAGATACCAACCGCACTCAATACGATTTAATTCGATTGTTGGTGACGAATGGCGCAGATCCGCGATCGATGACCGATTGGGAAAATCGATCGGTCTTTGTGGTGGGGGATGTCGATCAGTCAATTTACTCATTTCGGATGGCGGACTTTACCATCTTGCTGGAGTTTCAAGAAGACTTTGGTGACGGGTTGGACGACGATCGCACTCAAACCATGGTGAAGCTTGAAGAAAACTATCGATCGACCGAAAATATTCTCCAAGTTGCTAACTATTTAATCGAGCAAAATACCGAACGGATCGATAAAGTATTGCGTCCTACTCGAGGATGGGGCGAACCGATTTTCTGCCAGCAATTAGAGGACGATCGCCAAGAAGCCGATTTTGTCGTCAAACAAATTCGCGACATTGCCAACGAGAACCCCGAACTGAACTGGGGAAGTTTCTCAATTCTCTACCGTACTAACGCTCAATCTCGCGTTTTTGAAGATGCATTAATCGGGACAAATATTCGCTATAAAATCATCGGCGGACTGCGATTTTACGATCGCAAAGAAGTTAAAGACGTTCTGGCTTATTTGCGCGCCATTGCCAACCCCGCCGATACGGTAAGTATCAAGCGGGTGATTAATACTCCCCGTCGCGGCATCGGTAAAACCACCCTCGACAAACTCGATAATGCCGCCCAACAACTCGGCATTCCCCTGTGGGAAATTCTCAGCGATGAAACCTCGGTAAAAACCATCACCGGGAAAAAGTCAAAAGCGGTATTGGGTTTTGTGGAAATCTTGAAAGAATTACAACAGCAACTTGAAGAAAGTTCCGCTGCCGATATTTTTCAAGAGGTGATGGAAAAATCGGGGTATCTCGAAGTATTAAAACAAGAAGGAACTGACGAAGCCGAAAATCGCCGTCAAAATGTGGAAGAGGTCTATAACGCCATGTTGCAATATGCCGAAGATAACGAAGACGAATCTCTAATTGGGTTCCTGGGAAATGCTTCTCTTGCATCGGATTTAGATAACCTCGAAGAAGGGGAAGAAGCAGTCTCGTTAATGACGTTACATTCAGCGAAAGGTTTGGAATTTCCCGTCGTATTTATGGTGGGAATGGAAGAGGGATTGTTCCCAAATTTCCGCAGTTTAAACGACCCCCGCGCCCTCGAAGAAGAACGCCGCCTGTGTTACGTCGGCATTACCCGCGCCCAAGAGCAACTCTTCCTCACCCATGCTAGCGCCCGCCGTCTCTGGGGGAACTACGCACCCGCAATTCCCTCGCAATTTTTCAAGGAATTACCTTCAGACTTTCTCGCCGGAAATACCATCCGCAAATCGACAAAGCAGTATCGTAAAAAAGCCAAGACAGCTGTTAAGCAATCTGGAATTAAAACCTTAACTGGAGAAGTTTGGCAAGTGGGCGATCGGGTCGTCCACGAAAACTTTGGCGAAGGGAACGTTCTGCTGGTATTTGGCGAAGGACGAAAACAGACGATCGCCGTTAAATTTGGTACGGGAAGCCCAAAAATTCTCGATCCGAATCTCGCCCCCCTCGAACGGGTGGAATAGTCAACGATTTCTAATCGAGCGTCGATCCGCAAGACTCAAGAGTTTATCCGATAAAATAACTGAAGGTGTTTCTTCGGTGGATCTAGAATCAGTCTCAGTGCCGCGAAGCATCTCGACCGATCGACAGGATTTCCCCCATGACCGAAAAACGCGATGCGAATTCACCATCGTCAAAGTTGCCATCGAAGAGATCGGGGAAAAGTTGGAAATACCGTCTCTCGCAGGGTTTCAACGACGTGACCGATCGCCTGGCGAGAGTCTTACCCCTCGATAAAGTTGTCCAGCAAGCGACGGGGTGGTTTAGCGTCAGCGAAGAACGAGTTGCCGAAATACTCGAAACCGTACGCGCCGAACTTCCCACCACCGAAGCCCTCCTCATGGGCAAACCCCAGGCGGGAAAAAGTTCGATCGTGCGCGGACTGACGGGGGTTTCGGCGGAAATTATCGGTCAGGGATTCCGCCCCCACACCCAACATACCGAACGCTATGCCTATCCCTCCAACGATTTACCTCTGGTTATCTTCACCGATACGGTGGGGTTGGGGGATGTGGAACGCAATACCGATGCGATCGTCGAAGAACTCGTCACCGATTTGCAAGAAAATCGAGATCGGGCCCGCATTTTGATTCTGACGGTGAAAATTAACGATTTCGCCACCGATACCCTGAGAGAAATTGCCCGAAAACTGCGGGATGCCTACCCGGAAATTCCCTGCCTGCTGGCGGTGACTTGCTTGCACGAGGTCTATCCGACCGTTACGGAGAACCATCCTCCCTATCCCCCGGAAATTGAAGATGTGACGCGATCTTTCGAGGCGATCGAAGCGGGGTTTTCGGGTTTGTTCGATCGGGCAGTGGCGATCGACTTTACCCTCGAAGAAGATGGCTACATCCCAGTATTTTACGGGTTAGAGGCGTTTCGAGATGCCCTGGCCGATTTGCTGCCCGAAGCCGAAGCCCGCGCCATGTACCAGCTTTTAGATCGCGAAGCCGGGGAACAGTTGGGAGATTTGTATCGAGAGGCCGGCCGCCGCTACATTCTACCGTTTTCCGTAATGGCAGCCACCCTAGCCGCCGTTCCCCTGCCCTTGGCGACGATGCCCGTTCTGACGGCATTGCAAGTTTCCCTGGTGGGGTTGTTGGGGAAACTCTACGGGCAAACCTTGAGTCCTTCACAGGCTGGCGGGGTGGTGAGTGCGATCGCCGGAGGATTTGCCGCCCAGGCGATCGGACGGGAGTTAGTTAAATTTATTCCCGGTTTTGGCAGCGCGATCGCCGCATCCTGGGCCGCTGCTTATACTTGGGCGTTAGGGGAAGGCGCTTGCGTCTATTTCGGCGATTTGATGGGGGGTAAAAAACCCGATCCCGAAAAGATTCAGGCCGTCATGAGAGAGGCGTTTGCAGCGGCGAAGGAACGGTTTAAAAAGTAGGGCGATCGGCTTTTTAACCTCTGATTTTTTTGAAATAATACTCCGATCGCTGACCCTGATTTTGGCTGTAATTCACCGTTGGAAAGGTAAAATCAAATGCTCGCGCAAGCCCAAGAAAAACAAGTTTATACCCCGGAAGAATACCTGAAATTTGAGGTCAATTCTCCCGATCGCCACGAGTATATTAACGGTGAGGTTTGTCTAATGACGGGTGGTACGCCAAATCACAATAAAATTGCGGGTAATTTTTATGCGGCGCTTAATTTTTCGCTCAAGCGTCAACCCTATCAAGTCTTTATCACCGACCAACGCTTGTGGATTCCCGAGAGAAAGATTTATACCTATCCCGACGTGATGGTAGTTCAGGGAGAGTTGCAGTTACAAGAAGGACGAAAAGATACAATCCTCAATCCCATTTTTATCGCCGAAGTTCTCTCGGAATCAACTCGCAGTTACGATAAAGATGCGAAGTTTGCCGCCTATCGGACGATTCCGACACTGCGAGAATATTTACTCATCGACCAATACGAAATTTATATCGAACAATACGTCAAGACCGATCGAAAATCTTGGTTGTTCTCTGAATATGGCGAAACAGACGAATTGGTAACGCTCAACTCGATTCAATTTGAAATGGCGATCGAGGATATTTACGATAAAGTAGAATTTGAGTTGTAAATAAATTTATGACACCGAAAGAAAAGCTCATTCAATAAATCAATCGTTATTCCGATTCTCTAATCGAAGAAATCTTAAATTTTCTGTTATTTATCAAACAGCGTAGGAGTGAGCCAGAAGATTCAGAGAAATTGAACGAACCTCGTCCGTTTGCTCTATGCTCGGGAGAATTTACCCTACCGCCAAATTTTAACGATCCATTACCGGATGAAGTGCTGCGTGACTTTGAAGGAGTAGATATAAATCGATCGTCAATTAATGACTGCAAGATGTATAGCGTTTTATATAATTAGAAAAAAACTGCTGAGCTGAGCCAAGAGTGAAAAATGATTTTAAATCCATCTTCGATCGTGAGTAAATCTGCCGATGTTATGGGCGGAACTCCTGTCTTTTCAAGAACTCGGGTTCCCGTACAAACCTTTTTTGAATATCTCAAAGCGGGTGAGTCAATTGATGATTTTTTAGAAGGATTTCCTACAGTGACTCGGCAACAGGCGATCGCCCTGTTAGAAGAAGAATAAAATATAACAATCACCACAACTTTGCGTGAGTTGCACTAGGGAAACATCAGTAGCGGTAGAATGATAACCCATCCGCCCCTTGAATCCGTCCTGGCATCTTTCCCATGTATTGCGACTACCTCGTCCAAATCCTCACTGCCCGCGTCTACGATGTCGCCCGAGAAACTCCCCTCGAAGTCGCCACCAATCTCTCCACCCGACTCAACAACCGACTTCTCCTCAAACGGGAGGACATGCAATCGGTCTTCTCTTTCAAACTGCGCGGGGCGTATAACAAAATCGCCAGTTTGCCCCTAGACGTACTCAGCAAAGGAGTGATTGCCGCCTCGGCAGGAAATCACGCCCAAGGGGTAGCGCTAAGTGCGGGAAAACTGGGAACTCGGGCGATTATCGTCATGCCCGTCACCACCCCTCAAGTGAAAGTGAATGCAGTCAAGGCGTTTGGGGCGGAGGTGGTGTTGCACGGGGATACCTACGACGAAGCCTATGGCTGCGCCCGCGAACTCGAAACCGAAAAGGGCTTAACGTTCGTTCACCCCTTCGACGATCCGGCCGTGATTGCCGGACAGGGAACGATCGGCATGGAGATTTTGCGCCAGTGGCCTGGGCCCATCCACGCAATTTTTGTCGCCATTGGCGGTGGGGGTCTGATTTCCGGCATCGGGGCGTACGTGAAGCGGATTCGCCCGGATATTAAGATTATCGGGGTCGAACCCGTCGATGCCGATGCCATGTATCGATCGCTCAAAGCCGGGAAGCGAGTGCGATTGCCCCAGGTGGGGTTGTTTGCCGACGGGGTGGCAGTTCGGGAAGTGGGGGAAGAAACCTTTTGGCTGTGCCAGCAATACGTCGATGAGATTATTCGCGTCGATACCGATGCCACTTGTGCGGCGATTAAGGATGCGTTCGAGGATACTCGATCGATTTTAGAACCGGCTGGGGCGTTGGCGATCGCCGGGGCGAAAGTGTACGTCGAACGGGAAGGAATCCAGGGAGAAAGTTTAGTGGCGGTGGCCTGCGGGGCGAATATGAATTTCGATCGCCTGCGGTTCGTGGCAGAACGGGCGGAGTTGGGAGAACGCCGCGAGGCGATTTATGCGGTGAAAATTCCCGAAAAAGCGGGTAGTTTGCATGAGTTTTGCGATTGTTTGGGTAAATACGAACTCACCGAATTTAGCTATCGGATTGCCGATGAGAAAGAAGCCCATATTTTCGTCGGGGTGCGGATTCTCGATCGCGCCGATGGGGCAAAATTGGCAGCAAAATTAGAAGCCTCGGGTTTTCAAACTCTCGATTTAACCGATGACGAACTCACCAAATTGCACCTGCGCCATATGGTAGGTGGGCGATCGCCCCTAGCCCACAACGAATTATTCTATCGCTTCGAGTTTCCCGAACGGCCCGGCGCGTTGATGCGATTTGTCGCGTCGATGAGTCCGAACTGGAATATTAGCGTGTTTCACTATCGCAATAACGGCGCGGATTACGGACGGATCGTGGTGGGGATTCAAGTGCCACCCGACGAGATGGAAGAATGGCGAGAGTTTTTGGAAAATTTGGGGTATCGTTATTGGGATGAGAGTCAGAATCCGGCGTACCAGTTGTTTTTGGGATAAAAGATCTCAAATACTCTCAACGAAGCGATCGGCTTGAATTCAGCATACAAACCTACCTATTACCCCATCAGTTCGATCGTTCAACCCGGTTTTCTTAATCAGACAATAAAAGACTGACGCTAGCGAACTGACTCAACTTTCTCCCTCGGCACTTTCCTCCGTCTGTAGATAGATGAATTAGCTCAATTAATTGTGTTAAATTGCGATTGGAATCTACTCAAATCACAATTATTCTTCAACTAAAAACCTTTGAAAGTTTTAAAATAATCTTATAGCTTCATATTAATTTTATTATATTGATATATTTTTTCTTTTTATTATCTAAAAATCTAAAATCAGTAATTTAATACCCGAAATTTTAACGATCGAGCAAGATAATGAAGTGATATTTTTAGTTTTTCCTTCAATCGATTAGTTCGATTTCGTCAAATGCTTCAATGGGTTATCGATACAATTAGCGACTTGGGTTATTGGGGAATTGCCATGTTGATGTTCCTCGAGAATGTATTTCCCCCAATTCCATCCGAGATTATTATGCCTTTAGCAGGGTTTGCCGCCAGTGAAGGCAAACTAGCAGTTATTCCGGCAGCAATTTCTGGGACCCTTGGCTCTTTTCTCGGGGCTTTTCTGTGGTACTACGTCGGTTTGTATTTAGGACAAAAGCGGATTGAGATATTAGCCGATCGCTACGGTCGCTGGCTGTCTCTCTCGAGTGAAGACGTTCGCAAAGCCAAGCAATGGTTCGATCGCCAAGGCGTTTGGGCGACGGGTTTGTGCCGTCTGATACCGGGGGTGCGCACGTGGATTTCCGTCCCTGCTGGCATTAGCCGTATGAACCTACTGGCATTCATCGTCACTTCGCTCGTCGGTACTGCGATTTGGATATCTTTTCTAACCTCTGCGGGCTATCTGTTGGGCAGTAATTACGATCGCGTCGCCCAATATCTCGAACCTATTGGAAAAATGACGTTTGCGATCTTATTTACCGTTACCATCTTCTGGATTATCAAACGTAAAAGCTCCTCAAAGGAACACTCGTAGAAAACCCGAAAGGCTCGATTCTCCCACGGCTACATTTATTACTTTGCAGTTGAAATATCCGCAAGAGAGTTCAGAAATAGATCGAGCTAAAAATTGCTAAAAATTAATATTATGCTCGATATCCAAACATTGCTCGTTACACCAAAGTTTGCCACTTTCGGTACAAGTGCGTTCGTTTTCCAGGTACGGGATGCTTGCCGGGTAGGAGAGACTTGATGTTTGGCTGAAAACGCCGTCAAAAGCACCTTGAAAGTAGGCAAATCCCAATACGGCACTTCCCGCAATCAATCCCACCATTACTTGTAATCCCGTCGAGACAACTTTTGCTTTTTCGACTTGTACGTTGAGCTGATTAACGGTCTTTTTTAGGTGCAACTGTTTTTGGCGCATTTGTTCGGCTTGCACCGAAAGTTGTTGGCGCAGGCGATCGATATCTGAGGTGGAAGTTGCCACTTTCATGCGCTCGATCGTCGCAAGCAGACTATCGTGTTCGTTGAGTAATTTAACAGCTTCATCAGTTAACTGATTCATCCGCTGCCCCATCACTTTTGAAAGCCCGATCGAGATTTTTCCCCCCGCACTATCGCCAGTGGCTAGCATGTTGTCAAAGGCTTCGCGATGTAGGGAAAAAATTTGGGTCGGACGAGTCACGCGCACGCTACAACTGCGCGGTTCGTTCAAGAGAAAACCGAGTTCTCCAAGGGTTTCTCCAGCAGAAATATTACGAATTCGATTGGGTTTTCCGTCGAGTTTTCCTTTGAGAATTTCTGCTTCTCCCTCGAGTAAAACCAAAATAGAATCGCTCGGTTCTTCTTCCACGATCGCTAATTGTCCCGGTCTTAAATTCGAGATGCTTCCCGTCCGAGCTAAGTTCTGAATTTCTAGCTCAGATAATCCTCGTGCTAAAGAGGTTATCTTGAGTAGTTTGCAGAGTTTGTCGTGGGATAACATCGATATCATATTAAGTCTTGCGTATTTTTACAGATGTTAATTGGATCGATATAAAAATGTTGCGATAAAGTAAATTTCAAGGTATCAAAATAAGTATTAATACCATTCAACTGACTTCAATCGATATATTTTTATTTTAAGTTCTATTTTTGAGTCTCGACAAGCTAGTCAATCGAAAAAATTTATGATAATAAAATAAGTTCGACAAAAATATGTTGTAAAACTCAACTTTAAACTCAAACTTAAATCCCGATCGCCATCCCCGCGCCAAATTCGCTCTAAGCAAGAGCGCGATCGGTCAAAGCGCGGTCGTATTGACTTCAAGTCCCACAAGCTAAAATTGCCATCGTTGCCCGTTTCCCGCTCCCGAAAACTGAAGCGAAGTCATCCAAGTTCAGCAGGCGATCGCGCGCTGACGTGCCAACCGAAGATCGTGCCAAGTCCCGATCTTTGACCAGTTTCGGGTAAGGTAGAAATAGACCCTCTCAATCACAAGCGATGAGAAAAGGTGCGATCTTGCTCCGAGTCAAACCGCACGCTTAATTTCGTTTCATCGCCCCAAATTGAGAATTTTTCCCGAACTGGACAGTCAACCAGCGTCAATGAGCATCACAACTTCCGTATTGGAAGATTTGCTGCAATCCCTGCCTCAACTGCGGTCTCAAACGTATTTCAAGTCTTCCCTAACGGCGCTCTCCCACGCAATGGAAGATCTGGTTCTCGCTGGAGACGACGCACCCCTCGTGATTGCGAATTTTCAGAGAGAGCGTTTCTATCGCCTCGAAACCCGCCGCTATTTGCGAATTGCCAAGGTTTCCCCTCAAGTGTACGTTCTGGCTGCCCCAGAAACGGATTTTGCCAACCGATCGGGCGAGTACGAAACCGTTGCTTTCGATCCTGAGGATGCTCTGTCTCAAGAGTGGCATTTAGTCATCTTGTCTCGGAATTACGGCACCTGTTTGGTGTGTCGCGAAAGACTCGCACCGACTCAGGAAAATCAATGGTTGGGGCGATTGAGTCCGGAGTTGGATTCATCGCGGCGATTTGAAGGGGTGTGGATGTTCGATCGCCAGGTGAGCGTGCGCGTAGCAGATTTGTTATTGCAGCGAGTTTTACACTACCGACCGGAACTGGCGAGCAAAATTGCCGAGGCTCGCACCACCTACGATATCGACCTTTCCAAAGTATCGGCTTTGACTCCGGAAACCTCAGTTGGGGTCAATCCGGGGCCTTTCGCCGAACGTCTGATTACCTACTTGCAAGCGGGTCAGTACAAACTGCTTAAAGCCTATCGCACCCTTTCCGAACAAGAGCGCAAGGAACGCTTAATCAATTCGATCGCCAGTGCGATTCGCGCCTCCCTCGATCCCGAACAGGTTCTCGATGTCGCCACCGAAGAACTCGGCGGGGCCCTGGAAGTCTGTCGGTGTTCGATCTATCGCTGCAAAGCGGGGGACGATACTGCCGAGATCGAGCGAGAATACTTAGCGGGCGGGGTCGATTCGATCGTCGGTCAGACTTGGCCGCTCAAAGACAATCCTCTATTTCAAACGGCGATCGCCGAGGGAAAACAGATCGCGATCGATAATACCTTAGATCCCCAAACCCGCGAAGAGCGAGAATACGCCCGGAATCGATGTTTTCAAACCCTCGTCGAGCGCTGGCAAATTGGGGCGTGGCTGCTGGTTCCAGTGCTCTATCGCGGTAAGCTCTTGGGAGCCATCGAACTCCATCAATCTCAAACTCACCCTTGGAGAAACGACGAGTTAGCTCTGGTGAATGCGATCGCCACGCAAATTGGGGTGGCCCTGATTCAAGCCGAAACCCACGCCAACCTCGAAGAACTCAACCAGCAGCTCGAAGCCCTCGAGCGCACTCGCAGCAATCTGATTGCCATCACCGGACACGAACTGCGCACTCCCCTCTCCACCATTCAAGTCTGTTTGGAAAGTTTAGCCAGCGAGCCGGATATGCCCCTTGAGGTGCAGCAAGTAATGCTCGATACGGCTTTGACAGATACCGAGCGGCTGCGGGATCTCGTCCGAGATTTCTTGACTCTCTCAAACCTCGAAAGCGGTCGGGTGGACTGGCATCTAGAACCGTTGATGTTGCAAGAATGCATCGATTTAGCACTCAGCAGCATTCGGGCGCGGGGAGCAGATAAAAATTTGCCCAAAATTCTCACGGAAGTCCCGCCGGATTTACCGTTAGTGGAAGCAGATGGAGAATGGTTGGTGCAGGTGCTGGGGAAACTGTTAGATAATGCCTGCAAGTTCACCTCCGCCCAAGGAGAGGCGATCGTCAAAGCGCGGTGCAACGGCAATCGCATGTTAGAAGTGACCGTTGCCGACAGCGGACGAGGCATCGAACCCGATCGCCTAGAAGCCATCTTCGAGCGGTTTTACCAAGAAGAAGGAGCCTTGCGCCGCACCACCGGAGGAACGGGGTTGGGTTTGGCCATTTGCCGTCAGATTATCCAGCGTTGGGGCGGCCGAGTTTGGGCGAATTCTGATGGTAAGGATCGGGGGAGTGAATTTCATTTCACCGTTCCCATTTTTGACGCTCGATCGTAAGGCGAATCGTGAATTTTTCATTCCCCGATCCCAGAAAGAATAGGGGGAGAAACGAACGATGAATGGAGAACGGGCGATAAGGGAAAATAGACACACCCCATATCCCATTCCCCTTTCCTCGATCGACATTAAGTGGCCGCCAGGAAGCCGCGATAAATCCCGTCGAGTTGTTCGACTTCAAACCGTACCTCGGTTTCTAAGGTTTGCAGCCGATCGATCTCCCCATCGCGATCGATTTGTCGGGACTCTTTTTGAGCGAGCAGGTTATCGAGTTCGGCTTTGCGGGAGGCAATATCGCCATCGATACGCCCGATGACTTCGCGTTCGTAATCCTCAAAACAGGTGGTAACGGTCTCGAAAATCTCTTGCTGCTGTTCTCGGGCGAGTTGGGGGAGGTATTTGACGAACTCTTTTTTGGTGGCGCGAATTAGGTCTTGGCGGGCTTTGTCGATTTGAAACGCACCGACTCCCAAACCGAGTAGGGGAATGCCCCAAATCCCCACGGTGGCGAGCAAACCTCCCGAGAAAATCAGTAGGAAGCTGCTAATGCCAATTACGCCCAAATAGTTAACGAGGATATTTTTCCAGTCGAATCCCGCCCCAGCGAGTACCACTCCGGCGACGTTGCCTGAGGCGAGAGAGACAAAACCCATTGCCCAATTCGCCCATCCGGGGGCAGTACTTTCATCGTCAAAGCGACGATCGACTCGCACGTTTTGCCCGATCGATTTCGACCCGATCGCATCGACAATTTTGGCGTATTCCACTCCATAAGTTTGGGCGCTGCGAGCGAGTTGGGAAAAAGCGTCTTTTAAGTCGGTTTCGGCAGTCCGTTCCCAGGCGAGCATTTTCTCGTTGATATAGCGCTCGAAAGCCTGCTGAAATTGAGTTTTAAACTCCTCTCGTTTGCCTTGGCTGAGGGCATCGAGAAACTTCAAATCCGGCTGGTAGCGAACGAAGTCCGTTTCAAAGGTATTGCCCAGGTCGAGAATGTACGATCGAAACGACTCGGAAATGGCTTTGGCTTGCCGATCGCGAATGTGGTGAATTTCCCCTTGGAAGCGATCGCGAATCTCTCGAAGTCGATCGAATTCCGGGGCAGTGGCTTGAATTTGTTGCTTTAATTCTTCTACGTTGCGATCGAGCAGGGGAATGCGGCGATCGATAGCGGCTTGCAAGCGCTGGTGGGCTTGGCGACTGAGGGTGCGCGCTTGGCGGAGTTCGGCGACGGCGCGCTCTTGGGTTAAAAAGGCGTTCAAGGCGTTGGAGAGAGCGGGTATCCCCGTACCGTCAAGGGGGCGATCGGGAAATTTGAGCCGCTCTCGTAAGGCATTGAGAGCGGAGACTTCAAAAACGCGATCGGCGTATAAGTTTTGACCGTCAACTTGACAGTATTGTTCTAAATTTGTTTTGAAGACCGTGCGAATTTTGGCTTCGGCTTCGTTAAGTTCTTCTGGGTCATCTAAATCGATCGCTGCTTTACGAATTTTATCCCAAAAATTGATGATAAAAAAGACCGTCAATCCTCGCTCTTTGATATAATTTTCGAGATAGCGGCGTTCGTCGAGAGTCAGCGGTTGAGTTGCATCGAGAACGAATAAAACCGCGTGACATTTTTGTAAGTATCCCAGAGTCAGTTGGTTGCGAGCTTCGGTATCGTTGAGTCCGGGAGTATCGATAATTTCGATCCCTTTTTCGAGAAGCGGTAAGGGGTATTCGATCGCTGCATACTCGACTTCGGGAAAAGCAAGTTTACCTTGCGTTTCCAGGGTTTTCGCTTCGTCGGGGTCGATGGTGTATTCGCGAGCGAAGGTTTTAAAATCAAGGGTTTGCGGCGGTCGATCGTTCTTGAAAAAGATGGTAACCTGCTTTTGGGTTCCGTAGCGCAGAATAGTGAGAACGGCCGTGCAAGGATTGACATCGCTCGGTAATAGTTTTTCCCCAAGTAATGCGTTGAGGAGAGTACTTTTTCCTCGTTTCAAATCTCCTAAAACGAGCAAGCGAAAAACGCCATTTTGGAGATTTTGACTTGCCATTTTGCAGTCGGCAATTTCCGTTTCTAGGGCAAATTTACCCGATCGCAATTCTCCTTCCTTTTCTCCACGTTCGATCGCATCGACGTTTTGTTGGGTAATATAGCACTACGCAAATACGTTAGGACATATTTTGAAGGCGGCATCTACACAATCTCGAAGGTGAGGAAATTCCTTTAACCTCTGCTTCATCCATGTCTTTAAAACAGCCCACCAAT
>JAXHUC010000011.1:59101-72652 GCA_034189805.1 Cyanobacteriota bacterium | reverse complement strand
AAAATTTATCAAGCCAAAGATTTTAAAAAATACTGTGAAAAGATGCTTCAGGATAGACCTATTAATAATTATGAGAAAGATATATTAAACTTTTTGACAAACTTCACGAATCACCATAAGTTCCACTGCCCGAGCACTACGTATAACTGAGTGTCATAGTGACGAGGTTTGTGAGTACCCTAACTCACCCTTCTCTTGATGCTGCTTGGACGATCGAATCCCCCCTTTCTTCTCTTTTCTGGGGGATTTTTTTATGGAGAACGGTTTTCCTGCACGGGTGGGGTCGAAAGCGGTTGGGCGTAAAATCCGATGTGATTGGCGATCGGACGTTCTCGCATCGGCAGTTTCGTCTGTACCGGGGCGTTCAAAAGTTCGGCCTTGCCATCAGAACCCTCAACAGCCAGGGTCGTAGAACCGCCACCATCGAGATTGAGCGCCGAATTCGCCCCGAGTTGGAGAAAAATTTGGGCGAGTTCGGTTAACGTTATCCCTTCGCTGTACTCCGGTTGCTTGCCATCGACGGCGACGATCCACAGTTTTTGGCCCGATGGGTCGATGCCAACAGCCGTGCGACCGTACCAGTTTTGGTTCTTTTCCTCCATTGGTACGACTTGTCCGTCTTCGACGAGGGTCTGATTTCCGGCAACCGCGTGCGAGGTTCCTTCCGGACAAGCCCCATCGATCTGAATTTGGACAGTTCGATCGCCTCCAAAACAGAGTGCGGGCCAGTCTTCTTTGACTTCAGAATAGGTTTGCCCGTCAGAAATAGCCAGTCCGACAGCATTCGTTCGATCGCCGCTATGGGGATAGTATTCCCAAGGGGTATCCTCGCTAAATGGGTAGAAGAAGCTGGCATTAACCGCTAGTTGTAAGTCGAACTCTCTCAGGAATTCGGTGGTGGTGCGAGCGTTAATTTCAGTGTTAATTTCTGAATTGATGTTTAAATTGTCTGGAGTGGGATTTCCCGGCGTAACCAACACCTCTAAACCCGGCGCGCCCAAATCGACCGCAACCGTATGTATAACGATTGGATAGGGATTCTCGCGGATGGTGCGCTGATAGGAAATACCTTCAAATAGGGGTCGATCGAGATTCATTCGGGGAGGACGCTGCATTGACGAACGACCGTAAGCCAGCAGCGGTAGTGCCAGCACTCCAAAACCGATCGCTTTTCCAATCCATCCGATCGTTTTTTGGCGATCGCCTTTTCCCAAAAAAGCCATACTCACTCCCAACCCTCCAAACGTCACCGTATCAAATTTAATCGCCCGATCTCGCCCCAAAACCTTCATTTCCTTCGATCTTTGCCAGGATTCGGTAAAGTTTGCGTAAATCTGGCGATCGATGCCATAGAAGCATCAATATAAGCTCTGCTTATCAGTTTAACGAATTTACGAGATTCTACGGAGTTGCGTCTTGTCAAAGAAATGTAAAAGAGTCCTGACAAAACTTTACTGGGAGTCACGTTTGCAACAAAACCTACTCGCGATTTCATGTGACAGACTCGCAATCGTCTATTTTTCGTGACGTGACATCTGGCAATTTAACAAATAGTTATAAAGATAATCGATGCGATCGATTCGTAATATGAAAATTTTGTAAAACCAGATTGGGATCTACCCCAACGACCTAAAGTCAACCGTACCATCACAGAAAGAGAAAAATAAATCTCTAGAACGATTGGTTTAAATTTCGATTGAGATTGCCTGAATTATCAATAGTTTATCTGTGTAGTTTTCGGCAATAGAATTAGTTATTTATAACAAATATTCAGAATATTTAAACTGAAAATATCGTTCTATCTCCGGTGCTTTTTGCAAGCAAGTCAATTAAGGGTAGTCAATGAAGGGTAAGGACATGACGATGGAAATTAAGATCGAGGATTGCTGCATCCACTGCGATCGCGAAAAGGCGATCGTTAACTTTCAAAACTCTTGCTTGGCTGGGGGAGAAAACTGTGCGTTTGTCAGTAAATTCCTACATTTTGCCATCGAATCTCAACCTCCGTTCGTCGTGTTGAATCTTCAGGGGTTACACTCGATCGATAGTTCGGGTATTAAGATGCTCTCAAAGTTCGTCATTCAAGTCCGCCACCAAAAACGCATTCACATGACTATTTTGGGATCGAAAGAGATTAGCTGGCACCAAAAATCTCTAACCTATTTGCGATCGTTGATGCCGAATTTGAGATTGGAGTTGACGTGAAAGAATCTTAAATTTTTTGCAAGCATTCTGACATTATAGAAAGATAGATTAAATTTATTCTAATTGACTCTTAATGCTTGCAAAAAAAATTAGATCGAATGCACACTAACAATTTTATATATCTATCTCTACTTGTAAAATATTCGGATCGTATACCACGATAAAAGTCCCAAAATTCCGACTATCGCCAGGGTCATTTCTTCGGGTGAGAGGAGGAATCGCAACGAGCAAAACGCGACGTTCTAAACTTTCTTTATTAGCTTGATAGAGCTTTTTTTCAGCTTGAGTAGTAATCGGAGAAACTTGAAAACCTTGTTCGAGCAGAGAGGGTTCCACAAAGTCCTCGTACAGTTTTTGAATTTCAATTTCGTCGTTTTGCTTTTCCGGGTTTTGAACTAGCGTAACTTGAATAACCCCATCCTTAGTAGCTTCTCCATCAAAGAATTGACTAGCCAGTTGTCCGGAAAATAGCAACAAATTACTAATCATTTGCGGATTTTTTTCTAAACTCCCTTGCTTATCTTCATCGTCTTCCAAACTACTCAAGCGATTACTAATACCGCTGTACATCGCATCGAGGGCAGTTGTTAAACTTTGTTCTAAGTCTTCTGTCGAACTTGAAGTGCTCTCTCCAACTTCGTTTGACCCATTTTGGGATACTGCACGATCGAGTCTGCGTTTCTTGGAAGGGACGCTTGCAGCATTGGCTGCGGCAGGTTTAACTTCCTGTTGCGCATCAATTGGGGATTCTACCCCTTGGCTTCTGGGAGAAATTCTTGTTTCTAAAGGGGTTTGGGAGGGGGTTTCTGAGGAGGATTCGATCGGTTCGGGTTTGTAAGTTTGCCCTTCGGTTTCCGCATATTCGAGTTCCTGTTCCTCTGTTTCATCCCAGACAACTTCATCTTCGGGTTCGGCTGCGGATTCAACTTCTGTCATCTCCGGTTCTGATGAGGGGGGAGATATTACCGGGAGGGTGGCAAGGGGTACGGCTGCTAGGGTTTCGGGTTCGGGTTCGGGGGTGTCGAGATTGAGAGTGATGGGTAAGCTGAGGATGCCGCCGTGAATACCGAGGGAGGCGAGCAAAGTAACCCAACCCCAAACGGGCAATCCAAAAGGTAGTTTCATTCGTTCCATCATGTACGATCGGGGATATCGCCCAACTCAAGTCCTGACAACAACTGCGCTGACCTCATCCTGAGTATAACGACACACTATACAGCGATCGCCACCCCTCAGTCGAGACTCGCTACTCAGTATAAACGACTCTTCCAAAGTGTGGGTTTGAATGTGGGGTTAGCCGCAACGACCCACATTCAGCCTTACGCAGCTCCCTCGCACCAAGCCGGAGAGTTCTCGAGATTTCTCGCAAAATCGCTTTACTCCCAAACACACGAAAAACCGATTTTCCCAGAGAATCTTTCGAGAAATCGGTCTTTCTATTGCAGATTTTTTAATTTCTGCGAGCTTCATTTCAGCTCGATGTTAGCGCCGGGTACTTTGAGTGCGCCGAACGCGCCGAACGTCTAACAGCAGGAGCAATTCGGCTCACAGCAGCTCTCTCCACTGGAATGACCGTTAGCGCACGCCTCGCCACAGTAATACTTTCCATCTTTCATCACGGCTAAATCCGTAGAAACGACGCACTTGCAAGGTTCGCAGGCACATTTGAGTTGAGTTGCGGTTGTCATGGCTATTTCGTCAGTAAGTTTTACACTCAAATCCTAACATATGAACAAGTATTCAGATGAAATTTGTCAGACTTCGGGTGAAAGTATCGATCTCGCGCAAACCTCTGTACTCCCCCAGCGGCTCCCCCAGTAGCTCTAACATGCCTCGATCGATCTCCTCACGGGTAAAATATCTTGGATATTCCTCGTTCGCAAGCAATGAAGAGCTGTCATCGAGCAGAGCAACGATCGAACTCTCGATTCATATGCAGAGTCTACATCCCGAGTCAAAGGGTGAGGGTTTTCAAATCCGGGGCCTTCCGGCACAATGAAACAAACAAATGAAGCAACATTTAATCGATCGGGGCGCTCGCGACCGTTGCGAGCGGACAATTCGCTTGAGACATTTCGGTTAAAACATTATTGAGATTACATTGAAATTTCTCAAGCGATCGCATCTCCCCCATCCTGAATATCCCCCATAATTATGAAACAACGCTGGATTTTATTTTTTCTTCTTCTTGCATTTCCCACTGCCGCCTTCGCCCAGAATCAAGAGGCAACTCAGGGCAATTTTTTTGCCACTTTGAATGCATTTTTCGAGCAACTAGTCGAGTGGCTGTCGAATGTTCTCTTCTTCAAGATCGGTAATATTCCCTTCATCATCATCTGGCTGATCGGTGGGGCGCTATTTTTCACCATTCGGATGAGTTTTATCAACATCCGCGCCTTCAAACATGCAATTTTTGTCGTTTTGGGACATTACGACGATCCCGAAGAAGAAGGAGAACTCACCCATTTCCAGGCCCTCTCGGCGGCCCTCTCGGCAACCGTCGGATTGGGAAACATTGCCGGAGTGGCGATCGCCATTAGCATTGGCGGTCCCGGTGCGGTATTGTGGATGACCCTGGCGGGACTCTTCGGCATGAGCAGTAAATTTGTCGAATGTACCCTCGCTCAGAAATATCGAGTGGTCAAACCCGACGGTCATATTTCCGGCGGTCCGATGTACTATCTCTCGCGGGGTTTAGCCGATCGAGGATTGCGTCCCTTCGGTAAAGTGTTAGCCGTTGTGTTTTCCATCCTCTGCATCGGCGCGTCCTTCGGTGGGGGCAATATGTTCCAGGCCAACCAGTCCTACGCCGCCGTTGCCAATATCATCCCCATTCCCAACTGGGCTTACGGTCTGTTCGTTGCCATTCTCGTGGGACTGGTTATTTTAGGGGGGATTCAGCGTATCGGTTCCGTCGCAGCCGCCCTGGTTCCCTCAATGTGCTTGATTTACGTCATTGCCGCTCTCTGGATTTTGCTGACGAATATCGGGCAAATTCCCACCGCTTTCGGCACGATCGTCCAGGGAGCGATTTCCCCCGAAGCCGTTGAAGGTGGATTAGTGGGCGTATTGGTGCAAGGGGTGCGCAGAGCGGCATTTTCCAACGAAGCCGGCATCGGATCGGCTCCAATTGCCCACGCAGCCGCCCGCACTCACGAACCGGTACGCGAAGGCATCGTGGCGTTGCTCGAACCCTTTATCGATACCGTCGTCATTTGCAATATGACCGCTTTAGTGGTTGTGATTACGGGCGCTTACCAACAAGCGGACCTATCGGGAGTCGAGATGACTTCAGCCGCCTTTGAAACGGCGATCGGTTGGTTCCCGATCGTGCTATCGATCGCGGTATTTTTGTTTGCTTTCTCGACAATGATTTCTTGGAGTTACTATGGCGAACGGGCCTGGACTTTCCTATTTGGAGAAGAAAGCATGTCCGTTTACCGAGTGTTGTTTGTGGTTTGCGTCTTTCTCGGTGCGATCTTCAATTTAGGAGCCGTCCTCGATTTTGCCGATATAATGCTGCTGTCGATGGCATTTCCCAACATCCTCGGAGCCGTTCTGCTGTCCGATCGAGTGGCCGCAGATACTCAAGATTACATGCAACGCCTCAGTAGTGGCGTGATGCCCGTTTACAAGTAAGGGATGCGTGGGAAAAGAACAGACCGATCGTCGGGGGAACGCGGCTGTTGACCCCGACCACCTCGAATTTTCAATCGGTGGGTATCTTATTTCGCAAGCATTCAGCTATCAGCCATCAGCCGTCAGCCGTCGCGCTTGTTTTGAGCCTCACGCGCTAGAATTTCAACGGGTTCACCTGCCACAGACTCTCAATTTTGCGCCTATAGCGAGAAATCCGATTCTACGAAGACTGACAGTATTTTCGTAAGCATTCAGCCGTCAGCTATCAGCTATCAGATGCGCGATTCTCGCAAGAAAGCCAAGATTGCAAGAGTTTTAGCGAGTACGAAGTTACAGTGATAAGCTGCATCAGGGTTTTAAGCTGACGGCTGACGGCTGATACCTAAATGCTTACCTGATTTCTTTGCAAGTCCTTCAAGTTAGTACGCTCTAACAGTTAGAAACCCAAAGCCCGTACCCTCTCCGTTCCAGTTTTTTCGGGAACGGAAAAATCTATATGAATAACTTCATCATTTTGCCCGGTTTTTCGATCGCAACCCTTGAAGTTATTCATAGACGCGCCCAACAAAATTCATGCGAAAAAGCTGGCTTTTCTGGTGGCTATTGTTAACAGTCCCAGTCGTCATCTTGGCTCAAGCCCGAGACGGCTCGATCGAACGATTTATCGACATCGCCAACGCCATATTTAATTCGAGCGTTGCGGGGATGAACGATATTTTATTTTTCAGCATCGGCGGCATTCCCCTCATCGTCATTTGGTTGAGCGTTGGAGCCATTTTCTTCACTTGGCGGATGAATTTTGTCAACTTCTGGGCGTTCGAGCACGCTCTGGCAATCGTCTGGGGGCGCTACGACAATCCGGACGAAGCCGGAGAAGTGACTCATTTTCAAGCCCTCTCGACCGCCCTCTCGGCAACAGTGGGATTGGGAAATATTGCCGGAGTGGCGATCGCCATCCAACTCGGCGGCCCCGGTGCGGCATTTTGGATGACCGTGGCCGGACTCTTCGGCATGACCAGTAAATTTGTCGAATGTACCCTGGCTCAGAAATACCGCGTCGTCCGCCCCGATGGAAGCATTCTGGGAGGCCCGATGTACTACCTGTCTCGGGGTTTGTCGGAAATGGGGTTGCCCGGTTTGGGGCGAGGTTTGGGATTCTCCTTTGCCTTTTTGTGCGTGAGTTCTGCATTAGGCGGGGGCAACATGTTCCAAACCCACGAATCCTATGTCGCCGTTTCTCGGATCGTTCCCTTACAGAACTGGCTGTATGGATTCTTGATGGCGAGCTTAGTGGGGGCAGTTGTTATCGGCGGCATTCGTCGCATCGGTCGAGTAACGTCTACCCTCGTCCCCCTGATGGCCGCAATTTATACCCTGGCGGCTTTGTGGGTACTCATCGTCCATGCCACGGCACTTCCCGGTGCGATCGCCACCATCATCCGCGAAGCCTTCTCCCCCAGTGCCGTGATTAGCGGAGGAGCGGTTGGCGTGTTCGTTCAGGGAATTCGCCGAGCTGTCTTTTCTAATGAAGCCGGATTGGGTTCTGCCGCGATCGCCCATGCTGCCGCGCGCACCCAGGAACCGATTCGAGAAGGACTCGTGGGACTGCTAGAACCGTTTATCGATACCATTCTCATTTGTAATATGACCGCCCTGGCGATCGTCGTCACCGGTGCTTATCGATACGATTATGCCGACGGACAGCTCGCTGGGGTTCTGATGACATCCAAGGCCTTCGGTACCGTCATTCCTTGGTTCCCCGTCATGCTGGCAGCGGCCACATTTTTGTTCGCACTCTCGACGATGATTTCCTGGAGTTACTACGGGGAGCAATGTTGGGTTTATCTGCTGGGAACGAGATCGGCTCTAACCTACCGCATCCTATTTGTTTTCTGCATTCTGTTGGGTTCGGTGCGGGACGATTTAACCGCCATCATCGATTTTAGCGATATGACGTTTTTCGTCATGGCATTTCCCAACTTACTCGGCTGTTTTCTGATGTCGGGAAAAGTCGCGGCCGATCTCCAAGATTATATGATGCGGCTTAAGAGCGGGACGATGGAGCATCGCCCCTGGAAACTGGCAAAATCACAGAAATATCGCCCATCCTCGGGTTCTGGAGAGCCATCCGAGCCAGAGGAAAAGAGAAATCCGGAGGGAACCCGGCGATAATCGACCCGATTGAAGATCGAGTCCTCATTCGAGATCGCGATCGACCCTTAAATCTCAGAGGTATCATAGAAGAGTTTCGCGCTTCAGGATTGAAGTCGATGGAAATCGATCGAGAACCCGAATCGCTCGATCGTCTCTCCGATCTGCGAATCCTGACGTTTCGCCCCGCGCGCGATCTTGTGTTATTCGTGTTATTTTTGCGCCTACTATGCCAACCTACCCTGGAATTTCGAGCGAAGCTTTGCGCCATCCCCTCGATCGCGAAGCAGAAGAAACCTTACGCAGTCTTCCCGGATTCGACATGGTGGCGCGTAAATTTGTGGAATTCGTGTACGAACGCCCGCAATTTGTCTACAACATGGGCAATAGTATCGAAGTGGGCCCACGCCAGTATTCGACGGTTTATCAAATTTTTCGCGAGTGCGTGCGGGACTTAGATATTACCCCAGAACCGTCTTTATTCGTCTCGCAAACGCCTTTAGCTAATGCTTATTCCCTCGGGAAAGAGAATCCGTCGATTACCCTCAATGCCGGATTGCTCGACTTAATGGAAGAGGCGGAAATTCGCTCGGTTATCGCCCACGAACTCGGTCATATTAAATGCGGTCATACGATTTTAATTCAGATGGCATTGTGGGCAATTTCCACCGCAACTTATATTGGCGAACTCACCTTCGGGTTTGGGAACTTTATCGGCACGGGATTAATTTATGCCTTTTATGAATGGCGGCGCAAAGCAGAATTTTCGGCCGATCGCGCCTCGCTATTGGTTCTCGACGATCTCGATCCGGTGATGCGATCGATGATGAAACTGGCTGGAGGAAGTGGGAAATACAGCCACGAAATTAGCTTGAAAGAATTTGTCAAACAGTCCGATCGCTATCAAGAACTTGACTTAGATAGTCTCAATCAAATTTATAAGTTTTTGCTCTACAACGGCGCTCAAGGCTCGATTTTATCTCATCCTTTTCCCGTCGATCGGATCTCCTATTTACGAGAATGGTGGCAATCCGATGAATACCGACAAATCCGCTCCGGAAACTATCAGCACGAACAGGATAACAGCAGTGTCGATGTTTCCGTTGCCGATGCCGCCCAAGCCGAATCACTCCGACGGCAAATTGAGGAATTACAACAGGAAATCGATCGAGCAAAACAGCGGCGATCGTCGAGTTGATAGTTTTTTTATCGGGTATTTTTTGAGTGAGTTTATAGTGATTTTTACAAAGATAGAACCCAGACAATTGTAGGGGCGGGTAATCGCAGAAAATGTTGCTTTCACTGCGATATAGTTTCAAAACCCGCCCTCACCCTTCGGGGGTCAACTAAACGAAAATTGCTATAAAGGTCGGCAATTCAGCGATCGGCTATCAGTTTAATCACAACCCTCAAGGTGCAAAATTGAGAAACACCCCCAGTCCGTTATGAACCCGAGAGACGTTTCGGGGAGAGCGGTTGACGAGCTGACCCCCCAGAGCCAGAGAAGCCGAGCCGCCGCCATCAAGATTGAGGGCATCCACTGCTCCCAGTTGTCGGACGATTTGGGCGGTTTCCTCCAAAGTGGGACCGACTCCTTGAGTACCGTTCTGAATCGTCACCAACAACAGCGTTCCCGCCTCCGTGGTGGCGATCGCACTTCTGGCGGCCGCCCCTTCGCGAAAATTTTCGTTAAAGCGTTCGGCTTCTGCATCCAGGACGATTTGCCCATCGCGCATCAACACCGGCCCGGCTGCCAGGATATCGGGATAGTCGGCAAATTCCGGCGGATCGAGAATTTGCTCGGTATCTAACTCCATACCGATTGTCAACCGATCGAGTGCCGCCGGATCGTCCCGGATGGTGAGAATATAGCCGTTGGGAGGAATGGGAACCGATCGACTGCCCGCCTTTCCCCCCGCCTGAATCTCGATAATTCGACGGTTGTAGACGATGGCGATCGCCTCGTTATTGAGAATCGGCGTGTAGGTCGCTCCCCACTCCGGCGTGTAGCGAGAGACCCCCGCCCCGACGTAACCGCTATTGAGAGTGGAAATGGGAATGCGATCGCCCGACGAGGTTAGCAGCATTTCTTCCAATGTCAACCGGGCAATCCTCGCCTCTCCCGCATCGTTCCAGGCGATCGCCCCTCGATCGAGAATTGGGCTGGAAAACCAACGCCCATCCCGGCGAATTCCCCCCAAAGCAAGCTGGCGATCGCGATTGAAGTAGCCACCGTTAATCGCCGCAGTTGCCCCCCACAACGGCGCGATTTGCCACAGCGGCGCAATTCCCACCTGAGTATCCGGCTGCGTCCAAATCGGATCGAGAGTCACCTGGGGGTTCCGCAAATCGACCTCCAGCCAAAATACGGGAAATTTCGCCTCCTCTCCATCAAACATGGCTTGTCGCCAACGAATACCCGGTGCCCAGACCAAATTTCGCGGCATCAGGGAATCGGGGCGCATTTCGATAACCAACTCGGGTGCATCGGATCGGCTGTAAATTCTCGGGGGAACGCTCGCGGACGTTTTCAGATGGATTCGGGTCTGTTGTCCATCGGTATCGATCGCGAATGGCGGCAACTCAGATTCGTCAGCTAGCGGCTTGTGCTGGGGATTTTTATCGGATCGAGGACGAAATCGATCGACCAGCCTCTGGGGTATTGCCGCATCCAGCAACACCACCCAGCCATTTTCCGTGCGATCGAGTTGCCAGGGAGTAGCTGTGTCGAGTTCGATCGCAATCTGGTCTCCCCAGTCTCGGACGGCGGTTTGAATATTTTCCACCCGAGCTGTCGGCGACGTAATATACAATGTCTCGCCCTGGACTATCCATTCCCACCCCACCTGTCGGGCGAACTCCGTAATATCCAAATAGCGATAACCATCGGCGATCGTTGCCGTTAAAATCATCGGTTCCGAGTCAAACCAGCGCACGGGTTGCTGGGTAAAATCTTCCGTATCGAGCAGTTCGACCCCGGCAATTTGCATCAATCCCGTATCGCTAATTTCCACCCGCGCTTCCGTACCTGCGGGTAACTGCCGCCACGCCACCGGCCAAGGGCGATCGTTGGTTTGCACTCGCACGCCTCGGGTCGCCGGTTGTAAGCTGGGCAGGGTCTGGGCTGTATCGGATAGACACGGGGACGCGGGGGAGGACGAGTTTGTCTGTGTGGAAGGGAAAACGCAGGCAGAATCCTTCAACTGTCTGGGGTCGATCGAGCGGTTCTTCGGCGTGAGGAGAATGGAATCTTCACCAACAGAATCTTCAACCGCCCAAGCCACCCCCGCCATCGAGAGTCGATCGAACGGCAAAAATCCCCCCAAACCCCAGCCCAAAGCTGCGGACATCGAAGACAGAATCCAGAATTTATAGCAGTTCGCGCGCTTCATCGTTACACGTTTTTAGGAATGGGGAGACAAGGAGGACGCGGTGACGCGGGGACGCGGGGACGCGGAGAGAAGAGGGACAAGGAAGAATGCGCGGATCTCCCTCACCTCCCCCATCTCCCTTCACCGATAACCTACTGAATTCAGGCAATTTCCAACTCATCACGGTCCGAACAGATTTTCTGCACTGTTTTGAAGTTGGTCGAAAAAGAGCAAGAAGCCCAGCACGTCTCGGAACGGTTGAGTAAAGGTATTGAAAAAGTTACCGATACTGGCAATCAAGTTGCGATCGACGATGATTACGTCGTTATCTTGCAGGGTAATATTTTGGGAAATATCCCCCTTAATCGCCGCCTCCGCGTCGAATTCCTGAGTAACGGCCCGCCCGAGTTCCTCATCAAATCGAATCAGCGCCACATCGTCGAGATCGGCTTGACCCAAGGGAATCCCTTGCAGGGCATCGACCAACGTGCTGGTATTGGGTAAGGTCAGCACCCGGAAGGAACCGCCTGTTTGACCTCGCCCTCCGGCGCTGGGGTAGCTGAGAACTCGTACCTGAATTTGTTGCTGGGCGAGGGTCGATCGCGCTGCAAGCTGGCGATCGTATTCTTCGCGATCGGTAATATCGAGTTTGGGGACGATCGCCACATCTCCATCTTCGAGGCGCACTTCCGGCAGGGGCAATCCTTCGAGCAACGGCGTAAACAAATCGAATTCTTCTTCGATCGTCAAACCATCCGGTAGAGTGCGCCGAACGACCACCTCGCGCAAATTTGCCGTCACTTTCGTTCCCCCCGCACTCAGAAGAACTTGGGATAAATTTGGCGGTGGAACCGGGGCGATCGGATAAAATCCCGGTCGGGCCACTTCGCCGACAATGGTAATTTGTAGGGGACGTTGGGGAGGACCGGTGAGAATCGAATTGTTCACCAGTTCGATATCGTAGTCCGCATCAAAGTCGAGCGATCGCGGTGGCACGACGACCACATCTCCCTCTTGCAGCAGTAAATCGGGAATTGGTTGTCCCGTGGCTAGAGGGGTATATAAATCGATTTCCCGTTCGATTTCTCGTCCGCCCGGTAACGCTCGCTGGACCCGAATCCCGCGCAAATCAGCCTCGAGGGTCGCTCCCCCAGCCACGAGCAAGGCATCATCGACGGTGAGGGTATCGTCGGCGGCCACCCCCAGCAGATAGAAACCCGGTCGGGTCACCGCCCCCGTCACCGTGACTAAAATCGGACTTTGCCCCAATAGGGTCAGGGATACCTGCGGATCGACCAGAAAGCGGTTGAGGTCGCGTCCGATCCGCGCAGCAGCCTCATCGGGGGTAAAACCGGACAGATCCACCGCACCGAGTAAGGGAATGATAATGTTGCCTTGAGGGCCGATACTCCCCTGAAAGCTCAAATTTTCAAAGGGTGGCTCGACTCGCAGCAAAATCGCATCCCCCGGACTCAAACGATACTGCGTCCACAGTCGATCTTCAGAAATCGTCCCACCGGGAAGCTTGACCGGAGCGGGCGAGAAGTCCCTCGGAGGAGTAGAGTCGTTTAGGGGTGGGGGAATTAACGTTGGCAGCGGAGAAGGAGTCGATCGCGCCGTGCGGATGTTCGTCCAGTAGTCGAGAGCGGCCAAGCTCACTTGTAGCTGAAGTTCGCTCGATTCGAGAACCCGATCGAAAGCCTCGGGCGTATCGGTCTCGGTTTGGCTCCAAGCCGGGGAGACCCGAAAATTAAAACTGGCACTCCACAACGCGGGAATACTCATCAGGGTTAGCACTCGCCAGGTGGCTTTCTTCAGGGCGTTGTTTGGCGAATGATTTGGCGAATTGTTGGGGGTTTTGTCTTCAACCATGCACGACAATTTGAGGGGGATTGCATTTTTCACAATTGGAGAACGCACCCGTCTTTTTCCTGTCCCATTCTCCCACTCTCCGGAGCGATCGCAAACTTGAGAACGGGGAAACGGGGGAAACGGGAGAATTGAGAGAAAGGGGACGCGGGGACACGGAGACGCGGAGACGCGGAGAGGGGGAGACAAGGGAGATGAGGGAGATGGGGAAGGTGAGGGAGGTGAGGGAGATGGGGAAGAAAAATGCAAGATACGCGCATTCTTCCTTGTCTCCTTTGTCTCTCTTGTCTCCTTGTGTTCCTCTCCCGAAGCCCCC
>JAXHUC010000011.1:52855-59001 GCA_034189805.1 Cyanobacteriota bacterium | reverse complement strand
CGAAGCCCCCGAAGCCCCCGAGAGCTAACTCATGTCAATATACTCAGTGCCGATCTTCGATCGATCTTCTACAATGAGCTTAACTCCTAGAAAGATTCGAGTTAAACGTCAAAAGCTTGGGTTCTATGGGTTTTAGGTTCCGGGTGGAGCATCTGCCACGCTAACAGACTTCAACAGAGTTCGCCGATCGAGCATTCGCAGGCGAACGATCTAACTCATCCATTTGACTCGAGAAATTGTCGATTTCTCTCGATTCCTCTCGATGTCATGTTTGTTTCTGGGCGTGCCGAAGAGATCGCTCGAGCAGAAAAGCTCGCTCGTCACCACTTGCCGTTCGTCAGTCAATTATTGCCTTTACAATACCGATGTCAAATTCTCAATTCCTCCCCGATCGAACTTACGATCTCGTTATTGTTGGTGGAGGCATTAACGGTGCGGGGGTCGCACGGGATGCCGCACTGCGAGGTCTCAATACCATTCTGCTCGAAAAAGAGGACTTTGCCAGTGGGTCTTCTAGCTGGTCTACGCGGCTGGTACACGGTGGATTGCGCTATTTGGAATATTTTGAATTTCCTCTGGTGCGCGAGTCCCTGCGAGAACGAGAAATTTTGTTGCGCAACGCCCCCCATTTAGTTCATCCTCTGTTGCTGACTATTCCGATTTACGGCGATCGCTCTCGTCCTTACTGGAAAATTTGGGCGGGGATGTTACTCTACGACGTGTTTAGTTTCGATAAAACCCTGCCTCAACACCGAATGCTACCCGATCCCAAGTTCCGGCAGTTATTTCGCTCTCTCGATACTGACGGTTTGCGGGGTGGGGCGCAATATTACGACGCGCAAGTTTCCCTAGCCGAACGGTTGTGTTGGGAAAATATTCTGGCGGCGCGCGAGGCGGGGGCAACGGCACTCAATTACACGGAAGTGACTCAGTTGCACCGTCAAGGCGATCGCATTGCCAGCATCACTTGTCGCGATCGCACCACCGAGGAAGAATTTACCATTCAGTGCAGCGATCGGGCGATCGTGGTGAATACGGCCGGCCCTTGGGTCGATCGCGTCTGCAATCGCGGAGTAGAAAATGGGGATTCCCGTCCCATCGGCACTAAAGCCAAAATTGGTGGCACCAAAGGCTCTCATATTATTGTCGAAACCTTCCCCGGCGCGCCGGATACGGCTTTATACGTCGAAGCTAAATCCGACGGTCGTCCGTTTTTCATCGTTCCCTGGTTGGGCATGTTTTTAATCGGAACGACAGATTTACCCTTCGAGGGAAATCTCGATCGCATCAAAGCCGATAACGACGAAATCGATTATCTCCTCAAAGAAACCAATCTGATTATCCCCACGGCTAACTTGTCGCGCCAGGACGTGAAATTCACCTACTCCGGCGTGCGTCCCTTACCCAATGCCGAAGGGCAAAAACCCGGTAGCATTACCCGCAAACATATCCTCGTCGATGGCAGCCGCGATGGCGTTGCCAACCTCATTTCCCTGGTGGGCGGCAAACTGACCACCTATCGCAACGTCGCCGAGGAAATCGTCGATTTAGCCTATCAGAAAATGGGTCGGCAGGTTCCCCCCTGTCCCACGCAAAATACTCCCCTTCCCGGCGCAATTCTCCCGAGCGATCCGCGCATTCAAACGGCGATCGATACCTATCGAGGCACACTGTCCGCGCCCACGATCGACTATCTCTTTTCCGTATACGGAGCCAGGGCGATCGAGGTTTTGAAGTTAACCGAGGACGCACCAGAACTTGCCGAGCAAATTATTCCCCAAATGCCCGACATCAAAGCTCAAATCGTCTTTGCCGTGCGATCGGAATCCGCCCGCACCTTCCTCGATATCACCCGCCACCGCACGACAATCGCCATGCAAGCCGATTACGGCTTATCGAGTCTGGAAGTTCTGGCTGAAGTCCTGAAAAAATACTGCGATTGGAGTACCCAAGAATGCGATCGGCAAACCCTCGAATACCACACCCACATGAAAGATAACTGCATCCCGGATTACGCACTCTAGATGGGGCTTCGGAGGCTTCGGGAGCTTCGGGAGAGGAACACAAGGAGACAAGAGAGACAAAGGAGACAAGGAAGAATGCGCGTATCTTGCATTTTTCTCCCTCATCTCCCTCATCTCCCTCATCTCCCTCACCTTCCCCATCTCCCTTGTCTCCCCCTCTCCGCGTCCCCGCGTCCCCGCGTCCCCGCATCCCCGCGTCTTCTTCTACTCCCCCTTTCCTTTCAAAAACTTCAACCAATCTCCTTCAAAAGACTTTCCTTTCAACATCCGATTCCAGTACACCCAAGGCAGCACGTTCTTTTTAACAAACCACATGCTGTAGCGCTCTTTGCTCGAGTCGAAGGGAAACGTGGAGGTGGGTTTGAGATCGTAATCGAACTCAGCCATCACCGTTTTCCCGTAACCCGTAATCAGCGGGCAGCAGGTATAGCCCCCATACTGTCCCGTTTGGGCGCGCGACTTCATCACCCCTAAAAGATTGCTCACCAGTACCGGGGCTTGTCTGCGAATGGCAGCCGCTGTCTTCGAGGTGGGTAAAGACGAGGCATCCCCCAAACTAAACACGTTCGGGTAAACGTTGTGTTGCAGCGTCTGGCGGTCTACATCCACCCAACCCGCCTTAGAAGCCAGGGGACTCTCGGCGATGAAGTTCGGGGCGCTCATCGGTGGGGCGACGTGAATCATATCGTAGCGGATGCTCACCTCTTCAACACCGTCATCGGTGGTGACATCAAAAATCGCCTCTCGCGTCTCGGGTTTAATTTCTTTGAGGTTGTGTTTGAATTTCACCTCAATTCCTCGCTCTTCGACGATATTCTCAAGTGTGGCGCGATATTCGGGGACGGCAAACATGCTCGCCCCAGCATTGCAAAACATCACTCGAGTGCGAGTGCCAACTCCGCTTTTACTTTTGAAAACATCGTCGGCGAGGTACATGATTTTTTGCGGCGCGCCGGCACATTTAATCGGTGTTGCCGGAAAGGTGAAAATCGCCGTTCCTCCCTGGAAGTTTTGCAGGGTTTCCCAAGTATATGGGGCGTATTCTTTGGAATAGTTACTGGTTACGCCGCCTTTACCGAGGGCTTCTGGGAGACCTTTAATCAGGTGCCAGTTGATTTGAATGCCCGGACATAGGATTAAGTAATCGTATTCCACCCGCAAGCCATCATCGGTGACGATCGCATTACTCTCGGGTTCGAGCGCCTTCACCGAGTCTCGAATCCACGTCACCCCCGCAGGTAGGCAATCTCGCTCGTTTCGCTCGGTTTGGGACAACTCGAATACCCCACCCCCCACCAACGTCCATCCCGGCTGGTAGTAGTGCTTATCGGACGGTTCGATAATGGCGATATCTAACGAAGGTTCGCTGGCGAGGAGTTGAGCGCTGGCGGTAATGCCTGCGGTTCCACCGCCTACGACGACAATCTGATGGTGGCGAGTCGAAGTGGTGGATTGAGAGGTGCGATCTTGAGTTTGCATCGATTCGGTTTTCGGTAGAGCGCGTGCTGGATCGATCGCCCAAACTCACACCTGAAGTCTCTAAGAACGCAGCGGGAAAACGTTTTCCGACATCGATCGCATTGGATGGATATCGCATCGAAACATCTACTGTTTCTTTGAGTTCGGGTCTAGCAGTTTTTTAGGCGAATTCTGAATATCTTACCTCGATCGATGTCCGGCAAAATCCGAAAGAAAAGTAAAGTTTTTCTCTTAAGTTTTACTCGCCAGAAATAGGGGTAACTCTCGGGAAATTAATTAGGCTCAAAAACCTTTTCGAGTAAAGTACCAACGAGCTGCTTGGCAATGTATCCACGTTTCGCGATATGGCCGTTGGGTTGGTTGAAGCCATCCCGACAACAACAAAAAATCCCAGACGTAAAGTTGGGTAACGTCAGGGTTTCGACATTTTATGACTCGAAAGTATGCGGACGAGCGATCTCTGCCGCACTTAGAGCTTAGATTTGCCAAAACGATCGGCTCGAAATCTCAAGATTTCATTCGATCGCCAGTAAACGCCTGCCAAGAGTTCTAGCCCAGTTCGATGCAATATATCTTAATATGCCTTAACCGCGTACGTATCGGTCGAGATGTGCCAATCCCGCCCCCCCAGACTCTGCTAGGATACTAATAGCTCGATACAGCGCTACCGAACTCAAAATCGTTCCCGTTGAAAAGTGTTGCTCTAGCATCACTAAAGCACTTGCTTCAAAAACACCCATTCCACCTGGCGCACCTGGCACGACTAAGCCCAGCAGCCAAGCTAAGCTGAACGCGCCCACCAATAGTGGAATCTCTTCGGGTTCAAACGAACCGACCGCAGAGACAACGAGCAAAAAGCCCGTGCCGCGCAGAATTAAGAATCCCAACTCTCCGAGCCACGGACGCAACGGATAGCGAGAGATCTCGAAGTATTCTTCCTCTCCAGATTCGGAGAACATCTTAGATTTGGCACGACTCAATCGTTGGGCGATCGGGTTCAACACTTGCGGGTGAATGCCAATCGCGACAACAACGACGCTAAAGGCTTGTATCCCTCGAGTTCCCGACTCCACACCAACCAAACCAATTGCTAAAGCAGAAGCTGCCATCAGCAAGGGTTCCATCACCACGCTTAAAGTCGCAGCTTCTACGGCAATATCCGATTCTTTGGCAGCGGTAATACGTTGGTAAAAATGCCAAACATTACCCGGAAGATATTTAGCAATATTCGTTGTTAGAAAGGTGCGAGTTGCCCAAACCATATCGACAGGTTGGTTGAACTCTTTAAGTATCCAACCCCAAACCCAACCTGCCCAACTCTGGGCGATTAAAGTGACAGCCAAAGCCAAGCCAATATAAGTCCATTCTCTTGAGTGGAGTTGAATGGTGGCAATATCTTCCCAGTTTTGTCTGAGTGCACCTCCCAAAAAAAAGAGAGTTGCCCCGAGGATAACCAGGCGCAAGTAAGGTTTAAGCCTAGATAAAGCTTGCTTCATAAAAGTCCCAAGTGCGGTCAAATGTGTTAGTTTATTTACCATTAACCCGATAAGGGGCTTTGGCTCGAGCGCTTTGCGCGCCCAACGCGACACGCTTGACTAAGCTGAGCATATGATACCCCATCGGTTTAGCCGATAGGTTATCAATCGAAACCATTCATCATTTGTTTAACTGAATCATTAGAACTCACATGGCTGTTAGCATCGTTACGGGTGTAGCTGGCTTTATTGGCTCGAACCTGGCTCAAACGCTTTTAGAACAAGGTCATCAAGTCATCGGAGTCGATGAATTTAACGATTATTACGATCCGACCTTCAAACGCCAAAATGTTACCGAACTTCTGAATCACGCCAATTTTAAATTAATCGAGAAAAATATTTTATCGATCGATTGGTTGGAGTTACTTCAAGGTGTTGATGTGGTCTACCACCAAGCCGCACAAGCTGGCGTGCGCGCAAGTTGGGGAACGGGTTTTCGGGACTATACCGAACGTAACATCAATGCCACTCAAGTATTACTCGAAGCGGCAAAAGAAACACCGAGTTTAAAGCGATTGGTTTTTGCTTCAACGTCTTCCGTTTATGGCAATGCCGAAACGTTCCCCACGAGCGAATCAATTTGTCCCCAACCGGTTTCTCCATATGGGATTACCAAGCTCGCTGCCGAGCGGATGTGCTTGCTGTACCATCGCAATTTTGGCGTACCAGTGGCGGGATTGCGTTACTTCACGGTTTACGGCCCTCGCCAACGCCCGGATATGGCATTTCACCTGTTTTTTAAAGCCGTTTTGGAACAAAAACCGATCGATATTTTCGGCGACGGCAAACAGACCCGAGATTTTACGTTTATCAGCGATGCGGTTGCTGCCAATATCGCTGCGGGAACGGCTCCCGATGCTCCCGGCGAAGTCTTTAATATTGGGGGAGGCAGTCGGGTGGTACTCACCGAAGTCATCGATACGATGGAGAAGATCGTCGGCAAACCGATCGAGCGTAATTACCGCGATAAAGCCCGAGGTGACGCACGCCATACGTCTGCCGATGTCTCGAAAGCTCAACGCATCATAGGCTATCAACCCCAGGTTTCCTTGGAAGAGGGACTCGCTCGAGAGTGGGAATGGATTAAGGGTTTAGAGCGCTATAGCCC
>JAXHUC010000011.1:0-52755 GCA_034189805.1 Cyanobacteriota bacterium | reverse complement strand
CCCGAAGCCCCCCAAGCTCCCGAAGCTCCCAAAGCCTCCGAGAGCTAGCGAAGCTCCCCCAGCTCTCCACAGCCTCTCTTGCCCCGATACATTACATGCTTATGACACCAACAGTACAGATTTTGCTCGATCGGGCGTTATCCGGTCGAGATTTAACCCCTGAAGAAGGGGTTATTTTGCTTCGGGCAACCGATGCCAGTCAAATTGAGGCGATTCGAGAAACGGCGGATATTTTACGACACCGACAGGTGGGCGATACCGTTACCTATGTCATCAATCGCAATATCAATTTCACGAATATTTGCGAGCAGCACTGTAGTTTCTGTGCGTTTCGTCGGGATGCCCGAGAAGATGGGGCCTATTGGCTCGACGAACAGACGATTCTCGAAAAATCTGCCGATGCCGTGCGGCGCTCGGCGACGGAAATTTGTATGCAGGGGGGATTGAACCCAAAAGCCAAGCTAAATGGCGCGTCGCTGCCCTACTATCTGAATTTAGTGCGATCGATTAAAGGAGCCTTTCCCCACCTCCACCTGCACGCTTTTTCGCCCCAAGAGGTTCAGTTTATCGCCCGAGAGGATCGCCTCAGCTATGCCGGGGTTATTGAAGCCCTGCAAGAGGCTGGGGTGGGTTCTCTACCGGGAACGGCTGCCGAAGTATTGGACGATCGGGTTCGTCAGGTCATTTGCCCGGAAAAAATCGATACGGCAACTTGGCTCGAAATCGTCACCACGGCTCATCGTTTGGGAATGCCGACGACGAGTACGATGCTATGCGGTCATATCGAAACTCCCGAGGCGCAAATCGCCCATCTGATGCATTTGCGATCGCTCCAACAACAGGCAATCTCCCAGGAGTATCCCGCCCGCATCACCGAGTTCGTTCTGTTACCTTTCGTGGGTCGAGATGCCCCAGCACCTTTGCGAAAGCGGGTAGGACGAGAGCAACCCGTTCTGGCCGATGCGCTGTTACTTAGTGCGGTAGCCCGGATTTTCTTGGGCAACTCGATCGTCAACCATCAACCGAGTTGGGTCAAATTAGGTTTAAATGGAGCCACTGAAGCTCTTCGATGGGGTTGCAACGATATCGGCGGCACGTTGATGGAGGAACACATTACCACCATGGCTGGGGCGCAAGGGGGAACGAATATGGAAGTAAAGACTCTCGAGGCAGCAATTTCTTCGATCGGTCGCAATCCAGCTCAAAGAGGTACTCTATACGATCTCGGCGGACAAAATCGACTCACAAATTACAGAAAAATTCCCCAATTAGTGGCTAGCTCTCAAAAGTTGAGTTAACGTACGTGAAGGGAAACATCGATCGATGTTTTAATTCTATAGAAATAACGTACGCTTTTCAAGCTCAAAAAAAATGAGTAAATTATTTGAAATGGAGGTACTGAAATTTTGCCAACTCTGACTTTTCGCTGTTAAAACAAGAGAACGAACGTGCATTTTTTGTGAAAAAGGCTACAATCGGAGAGGTCTAAATCAGATCCAACATCAGGAAATTAAAAAGGTGCTTCTACCCAGCCGGGTGTTTGTGAGGAAGTAGCCTAACCAGACCTTCAGCAAACTGGTAGTCGATCCAAATCCAAAACTTTTTAGATATGCTGCCAGAGAGCAGGTCGAAGATATTGTTCACTAACGCTACTAATGCGTTTAACTTTGAATTGAAGGAGCATGAGGAACGCGGCATGACCCAGGCTAACAATGTACTCGCCACTGTCGATCGAGCGGACGCAACCAACGACGAGCGCTTGGATCGCGAATTCGAGATGTTTTCCGAGGAAGAACAGACCGATCGAGACGATCGGATAGTTCCGGATGCATCTGAAGAAGCGGACGAACTTTTGGAAGAACCGATTTTAGAAACTCCGGGAAAGACAACCAAAGCTCGCTCGACTCGTCGTAAAACGCCGGCTAGGAAGAAACACTACACCGAAGATTCGATTCGTCTGTACCTACAAGAAATCGGTCGTATTCGCTTGTTGCGAGCCGATGAAGAAATCGAACTCGCTCGCTCGATCGAAGACTTACTCTATCTCGAATCCCTACGAGAACAGTTAACCGAGGAACTGGGTCAGGAGCCGAAGGGAATTGAATGGGCAAGACTCGTTTGGATTGCCGATCGAATTCGCGAGGAACTCACTGAAACGACCGGGAAAAAACCACCCGTCGATGATGGAGAATTTCTCTCTCGCCTCGAAGATACCCTCGATAATCTCGATTCGGAAACGGAAGCCCAATGGAGCGCCCAAGCCGATCGATATCTAGCTCGCTTCCGCCATCGCCTGCATAAAGACAGACGGGCTAAAGATAAGATGGTGCAATCCAACCTGCGTCTAGTGGTGTCGATTGCTAAAAAGTACATGAATCGCGGACTTTCGTTCCAAGATTTGATTCAAGAAGGTAGCTTGGGTCTGATTCGGGCGGCAGAAAAGTTCGACCACGAGAAAGGGTATAAGTTCTCCACCTACGCAACGTGGTGGATTCGCCAAGCGATTACGCGGGCGATCGCCGATCAATCTCGGACGATTCGGCTTCCGGTTCACCTGTACGAAACCATCTCCCGGATTAAGAAAACTACCAAATTGCTCTCCCAGGAAATGGGACGCAAGCCAACCGAAGAAGAAATCGCCACTCGCATGGAAATGACCATCGAGAAGCTGCGATTTATTGCCAAATCCGCTCAGTTACCGATTTCTCTGGAAACTCCGATCGGTAAAGAAGAAGATTCTCGTTTGGGCGATTTCATCGAATCCGACGGCGAAACTCCCGAAGACCAAGTTTCTAAGAGCTTGTTGCGCGAAGACCTCGAAAGCGTTCTCGATACCCTCAGCCCTCGCGAGCGAGATGTATTGAGATTGCGTTACGGTCTCGATGACGGTCGCATGAAGACCCTCGAAGAAATCGGGCAAATTTTCAACGTCACCCGCGAGCGGATTCGGCAAATTGAAGCCAAAGCCCTTCGCAAGTTGCGCCATCCCAATCGCAACAGCATTCTCAAGGAATACATTCGCTAAACGCTGGTAAGTATTGGGAGGAATGAAGTCCGATAGCAAAGTTGTGTATTTGTATATTGTGGCAATTGGTGCGAATAAATTACCGAGTACTCGATAATTCGATCGCCCGATCGTTACAACCCCAACTCAATATCAACTTGAACTCCTAAAGCCAACCAACGTTATAACAACCGAGAAGAGACTCTCAGATAATATTGAGAGTCTTTTTTTTGAGCCTGTTCGCGGGTAAAGGAATTGTAAGCATTAGACATCTGGTAGAAAAAAGGGAACGAGGAATGGGGAACTTCGAATCTGGGGGAAGAATTGAGAATTTCAATATTTAAATTGATTGCAGTTTTAATTTTCGGAGATGTCTATTCAGCCATCGACAACAAACAAAAACGATGTAAGAGCGGGTTTTGAATTCAAATTTTGGGCAAGTTTTCCAAGATATTTCTAAACCCGCCCCTACCCCCGATCGCCCTAGCCGTATCTAAACTCAAATCTGAATCCCTACTATTGGACATGTGAGTTATTCAAAACTTTAACCAAAGCTTCAACTTTTCAGAAGTGAATCAAGCCCGATCGAACTTTTCGATTTCCCGACAAACGATGGTAAAGTCATCCACGATCGGCGCTAAATTATTGGCATCGAGTAGGGGAACGTGGACGAAGAGACAGGGAATGTTCGAGTTGCGATCGTGCAAATATTCGAGCAGCGTATAGTACAGGTGGTTGCAGACAAAATCCCCCGCATCGTGGCTGATTTCCGTGACAGCCAGTTTGGGTAACAGGGTATCGAGATCGACGGTTGTGGGCAAAATTTCCTCACCCCGAGTGGCTTGAGATTCTAGGGTCAGGCGCGATCGCTTCTCGGCCATCCCGCAGCAGAGAATCCCCGTCGGCTGTAGCTGTTCGATGGCCGCAATGGTGCGATCGGTTGCCAGTTTGTTATCTACCGGGAGTTTTCGCAGCAGGGTTCGGGTAGGGGAAAAGGATTCGAGTCGGGAAACTTTGCCGAGGAGATCGTCGGAAGTATTCGATTTTTGATGAGGTAACCAAGTCTCGAACGAGGTGAGTAAGAGTTTGGGATGCACGGTGACTCTGGAGCGGTATAGTTAAATTGCCCGGTTAAATGGTAGGTAGATTACCCGGTCATGGCAATAATAGCAGTCGTTGACTACGACATGGGAAACTTGCACTCGGCGTGTAAGGGGTTAGAAAAGGCAGGGGCAACCCCAAAAATTACCGATTCTCCCCAGGAAATCGATCGCGCCGATGCGGTGGTTCTGCCGGGGGTGGGAGCGTTCGATCCGGCAGTGCAGCACTTGCGATCGCGCGATCTCGTCGAACCGATCGAAAAAGCCGTTGCTAGTGGTAAGCCTTTTCTGGGCATCTGTCTGGGCTTGCAAATTCTCTTCGACGGCAGCGAAGAAGGTAAAGAAGCGGGTTTGGGTATTATTCCCGGTAAGGTGCGCCGCTTCGATTCCGAACCGGGCTTGACGATTCCCCACATGGGTTGGAATACCCTCGATTTCACCCAACCCAATCTCCCTCTGTGGAAACAACTCTCTCATCCGGCGTGGGTGTATTTCGTCCACTCCTACTACGTCGATCCGATCGATCCGCAAGTTCGCGCGGCGACGGTAACGCACGGCACGCAAGCGGTCACCGCAGCGATCGCCCGAGATAACCTAATGGCGGTGCAGTTTCACCCAGAAAAGTCGTCTGCGGCGGGGTTACAGATTTTGGCCAATTTTGTCGAGTTGTTATAACGGTTCTCCCATTGCCTGTATCCTTTCCCGTACTGATGAATGACCTCGATTGGTAGTAATGGAAGGGTTCATCTGTCGGTACATCTAAGACGCGAACTGATGAGTTTCCATCAGTCCGATCGCTCTATCTGGAGTAATTCGCTAGAAAAAATCGGGATCGCCACTTTTTGAAGTGGAACAAACAATCGATCGCAAAATTATCCGGAAACGAGAGCGATTCTGTTGAGGGTATTTTTTGAACACTGACAAATGCAAAACTAACTGTTACTTTTCTTAAATCTCGATTGATTGGGAATTGGGCATGGTTGAAGCTAAAAAAAAGTCACAAAACTACACGGTCGAGCGATCGAGGTTACCCTGATTGAAAAGTTTTAATTTATCGCTCGCTCAGAGACTCTACTGGTAAAAATTCACGATATCTTCATACGATATCTTTAAAATAGATCGCGCCGAACTATCTTTTAAAAATCGATAAATTGCTTTAAAAGATACATCTCAACTCAACATTCAACTCAAACCGATAAAATATTTTTTCTTGGAGGCTCAAAGTTATGGGACACTTCTCAGTTCTGATTGACCTGCTTAAAGATCGCGATCGATTTCTAGAAGAGATTCGCGATCGAGATCGAATCGACCAAAAGATTTTATCTCTAATTATCGCCAGCTCTCTAAGTTTTGGCGCTTACGGTTTAATCATCGGTGCGTCTCAAAGTGGCTTGCAGGCGATCGCCTCGGGAATTAAATTACCCTCGCTCTACTTAGTCACGCTCTTAATTTGTATTCCCACTCTGTTCTTTTTCCACATTCTTGCCGGGGCAAAACTCGTCTTCAAGCAATATTTACTAACAGCTTTAAGTGCGGTTTCTGTCATTAGCGTGTTGATGCTCGGCTTTGCACCGGTGACGTTGTTTTTCTTAATCACCGTCAACGATTACCTCTTCTTCGTCTTGCTCAATGTCGTTATTTTTGCGATCGCCGGATTTGTCGGAGTGAGCGTTCTCTATAAAGGAATACGGTTTTTGACGAGTGAAGAGATTGCGAGTGGAGGACTGCGGTCGAAAATTCTGCTGTTATGGTTAGTACTCTATGGATTTGTCGGCAGTCAAATGGGGTGGGTGTTGCGCCCGTTTTTCGGTACGCCGGGACAAGCATTTGCACTATTTAGAGAACGAGAAGGAAATTTCTATCTTTCCGTTTTGCACTCACTTGGTAACTTATTGGGTTGGTATTAGACTACTCTCAAATGCGATCGGGATGGAATTCGATCGCCTCTACGATCCAAGACCCTGTGAGACAAAACCCAGTTGAGAGAAATGCACCCGAGGGAGAGCGAATCGGGTGCGTTTCGCACGTCCACTTCTCACCTATCCAGCACAGGGGAATTGAGCGTTGTTCACGGGTTCGACCAGGAGAGTGCTTTTGTTCCGTCCTACCACCTGCACTGCCGTTCCCGGATGCAAGGTCGCGGGACAATCGCACAGGGCGAACCAGAAGGAACCCCGGAAGCGCACCCGTCCTCGCTGGCCGGGTTTGAGGGTTTCATCGACAATAGCGCGACCGAAAAAGAAGCGAAAGCCGTTGGCAAGCTGTTGATTTTGTTGTTGGTTTTGTTGTTGGTTTTGTTGGTTGGGGAACTGCATAAGCGTTATCTTGAATTCGTCTATCTATATCTTCGTGAGTCCTTGTCTGAGTTCGTGACGCTATGGCAATTCCTCCTGCCTGACTTTTGATGGAGTTATGCCTGACTTGACCTGATGTGTCGATCGCAAGTTAAGCTTGTGTGCCTTGCGTCAAGGGATGTAGGGCAAAGGGCATTGGTAACTGGTTTTGCTATTGGGTCAGATGTCAAATTCCCTGACTCGAATAGCGCGAACCTTTCTCAACGAGTGATTTCCCACGATCTGACTCTTTTACGCAGGGCGTGTCATCAATTAAGCCAGATCGCAGCAGCTATCAGATAAATTGCACCCAGAAAGTTCTTAGCTCGCCGATCGTAGCGAGTGGCAATTGCCCGAAACTGTTTGAGTCGAGCCAAGAAGTTTTCAATTAGATGCCGCGCCTTGTAGAGTTCTTGGTCGTACTCACGGGGGTGAATAGGATGGCACTTGGGGGGAATCACAGCAGTGATCCTCTGTTGTTCGAGTCGTTGAATCACTCGCTCGTCGGCATCATCTGCTTTGTCAGCCAGAAGTATATTAGTGACTAACTTTGGCAGCAAAACATCGGCTCCCTCCAGATCGCATGGTTGTCCAGGAGTCAGGTGAAAATCCGTTGGATTGCCCAGAGCATCAACTACCGCATGAATCTTGGTACTCAATCCTCCTTTACTGCGACCAATGGCTTCTGTGGATGCATCTCCCCCTTTAGCTCCAGCACGGTGCTGGTGAGCGCGAACAATTGTCGCATCAATCATTGCATATTCGTTATCCGCATCCACCGCTCACACCTCGAATACTTGTACCATACCCCGCCCCTTGACCATCGGCTAAAGCGTGTATGAACGACTCGAAAATCACCAAATCTCTCCAGTAAGTCCCTAAGCTCAAAAACTCCCTTCAGTATTGATGAAACTTACCCTGCAACGATTAGTCCGGAAAACGGGAGAGAAATGGATTGGGCTGGGATAGATTGACCTGGCACTGACTGGCGATCGGCCTCAATTTTATACGGAGTGAATCGAATCGAGGGCGTTGTCACGGTATTTTAACACATCTTTCCAGAGGGGTTGCAAAAACAGAGATTCACTGTATGATAATCGTAATGTACAATTTAACCCGTCTTGTACCTAAAAAGTAAGTCGATGTAAAAGTCGATCGACTATAGTTGAGTGGGCGAAAACCAAGTAATGTCTAACCTATGTTCCCCCTCTCTAGTCTCAAGCCCTCATCAGAGCGCTCTGGTTGAGTTAGCTCGGGGTATTGAGTGGTCGGAAGGACAATGTTCGCTCATCTTAGCGCGATGCAATTCCCCCCAATTGCGCCGCGAAATTATGCGACGGCTAAAAATGCTTTGTCCGGGTTGTTTGCGAGAAGTGGAACTCGAAGGCGAAGTTGAAGTTTTGTATCGCACCCTCAAAACCGAACTCGAGATCGAATATCCTCAAGCGGTTACGATTGCTGGTTTCGAGTCAGTCACCACCCTCGATTCCCTACTCATCAATACAGATGTATACCGCAACGATATCCTTCAGAGGTTTCGTTTCCCGATCGTCTGGTGGGTAAACGACGAAATCTTGCGAAAAATCGTGCGACTTGCCCCCCACACCTACTCGATGTTTACCACCGTTGATTTTACCGTTGCCGCGACAGCTTAAGCCTTAAAGTGCCTAAGTACGGACTCATTCTACGTCTCCCACAAGTGCAACTGTAAAATCTCCCGAGTCGTAAACATCTCTAAAGAAACTCAGCTCGAACTGAAAGTATCGAGGCTGAGAGTGTCACAATTGAAAAGAACTCGAATCGACGCAGTACGATCGAAAACGTACGATGCGTCGATTTGTTGTTAAAAGGTATTCTCAAAAAGCAAAGTTAAAGCAAAGTTACTATGGCCGAAAAAAGCGATGGTTTTAAAGTTGTCAGCGATAACCGTCAAGCGCGGTATCGTTACGAAATCCTAGAAACTTACGAAGCCGGACTCGAACTCAAAGGAACGGAAGTCAAGTCCATTCGCGAAGGGAAAGCCAACTTGCGAGATGGATACGCTTTGATTCGTAATGGCGAAGCGTGGCTGCTCAACGTCCACGTCTCCCCGTATCAAACAGCGGGAGAATATTTCAATCACGATCCCCGTCGCACCCGCAAACTTCTCCTCCACCGTCGAGAAATTAGCAAGCTCATTGGAAAAGTTGAAGAAAAAGGCTTAACGTTAGTTCCCTTAAAGATGTATTTAAAGCGGGGATTGGTGAAAGTTACCATCGGCTTAGGGAAAGGGAAGAAACTCTTCGACAAGCGAGAAACCCTGAAGAAGAAGCAGGAAAAACGAGATATCGATCGGGCGATGAAGCGATATTGAGCCATCAGCCATCAGCCGTCAGCCACTTCTCCAGCACCGTTCTCCCCCAGCTTGCATTCACCCAAACGTAAACAACTATTCCCTGTGAGGCTCCCCTTTGTGGGTAAAACCGTAAACTCAGGTCGGTTTTTCGCGCTGATGGAAGAGGGGAGAAACTTTTTAAAATAAAGTTAAAAGATAGTCAACGGCAAGTTTTTCGCCCATATTGACGATCGCCACTCGATCGTCCCCATCCATTTTCTCTCTTATTTTCGATCGCTGCGGTTAAAGGAATCGAAACGAATGAATCAAGTCAAAACAGTCGCCTTACTCGGTTTATTGAGCGGTCTGTTAATTGCAATTTGCTATGGCGTATTTGGCGGTGTTGGCGGTGCGCTGCTGGGATTGATACTCGCATCGGTGATGAACCTCGGTTCTTGGTTTTTCTCCGATCGCATTGCCCTGGCAGCATATAAAGCGCAACCCGTCAGTGCAGATCGCGCGCCGAAATTGTATCAGATGGTAGAACGCCTGTGCGATCGGGCAAATCTCCCCATGCCCGGAGTTTACATCATTCCCTCCCAATCCCCCAACGCCTTCGCCACCGGACGCGATCCCGAACATGCTGCGGTGGCGGTGACTGAAGGGATTCTCCGAGTGCTGCCAGACGACGAACTCGAGGGAGTCATCGCTCACGAACTCACCCACATCCGCAATCGCGATACCCTCACCCAAGCCGTTGCCGCTACCATTGCCAGCGCCATTTCCTTCATTGCCCAAATGCTCAGCTACAGCATGTGGTTTGGCGGAGGACGCAATCGTGACGGGGGCAATTTCATCGGCATGATGGCGACAATTTTCCTCGCCCCGATCGCCGCATCGGTGATTCAACTGGGTATTTCCCGCACTCGGGAGTTTGAAGCCGATGCCGGGGCTGCCGAAATCACGGGTAATCCCGATGCCTTAGCGCGGGCGCTGCAACGAATCGACAGCATGGCGCGGCAAGTTCCCATGGGGGGTAACCCGGCATTTGCCCCCCTGATGATTATGAATGTGCGATCGGCAGATTGGTTGCGGAATCTGTTTTCCACCCACCCCTCGACGGAAGCGCGAGTACAGAAATTATTAGGGCGATCGAATCGCTAGTCGCAGATCGGTTCGATTTTGAGTTTACAGCCAGAAAAAACAGCTCGGAATGCTTGCGTTCCGGGCTATTTATCTATATTTTTAGGCTATCTATTCGCCTCGATTAAAATTATCCCAATAAGTCATCGATCGAGTCTTTATTCGATCGATATTCAAAGGAGCAGTCAAACTATTTCCTGCAAATGCTGGCGAAAAAATTGCGTGAGTTTGTCCCAAGAATCTTCCGCTGCTGCACGATTGTAGGAAGAACGTTCGGGGCAAAAAAATCCATGGTCGGCCTCTGGATAAACTTTCAGGAGATAGTCTTTACCAAGTTCCTGAAATCGAGATTCGATCTGTCGAACGCGATCGCGAGGAATGAACGGATCGAGACCGCCAAAAAATAGAGACATGGGAACTGTAATTTCAGTCATGGCATCGATCCACTCATCTAAAACCATGCCGTAAAAGGGGGCTGCGGCTGCAATTTGGTCCGATAACTTACAAGCCGTGCAAAAGCTCAATCCACCCCCCAAACAGAATCCGGTGACACCAATCTTCTCCGGATACACGTCAAGACGAGATTTACTAAGGGATTGGGGAGTAGTGAATCTGCGGCTTGGATTTGGCGATAATCGATCGTGACAGGCGATCGCGTTTGCCCTCTCATACTTATAACAATTTTCGTTTAGGTTGCCCCCAGTCGGGAGAGGGCGGGTTTATTTGGAAAACATTTTGAAGATTCGACCCCTAGCCCAATGAAACCCGCCCCTACATCTTCACGCGATCGACTTCTTCGCATACCCCTCAATTGTATTGCTCAACAACATCGCCACCGTCATCGGTCCCACACCTCCCGGAACCGGAGTGATATATCCGGCGATATCGCGCACCGCCTCAAAATCCACATCTCCCACCAACCGGGCTTTTCCTTCTCCAGTTTCTACCCGATTAATCCCCACATCGGCGACAATCGCCCCCGGTTTCACCATCTCCGCCGTCACCACGCCCGGTCGTCCCACGGCCGTTACCAAAATATCGGCACTGCGGGTCAGATCTGCTAAATCGGCAGTGCGAGAATGGGCGATGGTTACGGTGGCATTGGCTGCAAGTAACATCAGCGCCATCGGTTTGCCCACCAGAATACTGCGCCCGAGAACTACCGCCCGTTTGCCGGCCGGATCGATACCGTCGGCTGCGAACAAGCGCATTACCCCGGCAGGAGTACAGCTACGCAATCCCGGTTCCCCCCGCACCAATCGTCCTAGATTCATCGGATGCAACCCGTCCACATCTTTATCGGGATCGATGCGATGCAACAGAGAGACAGCATCCAGATGAGGAGGGAGGGGAAGTTGGAGGAGGATGCCATCGACGAGTTCGTCTTGGTTGAGGCGATCGATTTCGGCGGCAATCTCATCGTAAGTGGCACTGGCCGGGAAATGGCGACCCAAGGATGCAATCCCCACTTTTTCGCACGATCGCTCTTTATTGCGCACGTACACCGCACTCGCGGGATCGTCTCCTACCCGCAATACTGCCAATCCCGGAGGTCGTCCGATCCGGTCTTGCAAGCTGGGAATGCGCGATCGCAATTCGGATTGGATTTGTTGAGCGAGGGATTTACCGTCTAAGATGTGGGCAGTTTGAGAGTCCATAGGCTTGATGAGGCTGATGAGAAAACCGCGCAACGGGACGGATCGCCACCGAGACATTCCGTTTTTCACCGTACCATTCAATCGAAAGCCCCTTTACCTTCTCCTGTTTTCCTTTACAGTTGGGGTAATTCCCCTCGGGCTGGGCAGTTGCGGTTTGCCCGTCCCCCTCGATTCGCCGATGGTCAAAACCACTTCGATCGGTAAAGTCGTCGAAAATCGCAAAGAAGGACGGGGCGTTTACCTGCAAGGCACGATCGCCCAAACCGCACCTTTTTTAGATAACGGGGCTTATCAATTGCAAGATGAAACCGGGACAATTTGGGTGGTTACACCGCGAGAGTTGCCCGAATCGGGAAAAGAGGTATTGATTCGAGGAACCGTTCGATATCACAGTATTCCCATTGGCGATCGGGAATTTGGAGAATTATATATCGAAGAAAAAAAACAGTTAGAGTTAGAAACGAAACCTGTAGAAGAATAGCTTTAAGCATTCAGCGATTAGGTCTCAGCCATTAGCTTAGAAAGTTACCTTTGAAAACTAAATTGTGCGATTTGGATGAAAGATTCTACAAAAGCTGTTAGCGTATCTTCCCTAGAGCAAACTTTTTAAAAACTTTATCTCCAATTAACACCTAATTCAATTGATGAATACGAACTCCCCAAAACGCCAAGTTGCCCTAGCAATTCTCCATCAAGATCGACGCTTCCTGATGCAGCTTCGAGATAATATTCCGACGATCGCCCATCCCGGATACTGGGCATTTTTTGGCGGACATATCGAACCAGGAGAAACCCCAGAAGTGGCAGTCAAGCGAGAAATTATCGAAGAAATTAACTACGAAATGCCGACCGTTACCAGCTTCGGTGCCTTCGATGCCCCACAAGCCGTCCGCCATGTGTTTTACGCTCCCCTCACCGTCGGTTTAGACGAACTAGAGCTGAATGAAGGTTGGGATCTGGATTTATGGTCGATCGAAGAAATTCAAAAAGGAGAGCGCTACTCGAAAAAAGCCGATAGCATTCGACCTTTAGGTAAACCCCACCAACAAATATTGCTCGACTTTATCGATCGGCATTTGTAATAGTCCGATCGTCATTATCCGTGTGTGTATCTTGCATTTATTCTCCCGTTTCTCCCGTTTCCTCATGCCCTCTCCCTTCCCTGGAATGGACCCGTACCTCGAAGGCTATCTCTGGCCTGACGTACATAGTGCCCTCGCCAACAAAATTCGCCAACAGCTCGTTCCCCTATTACGTCCCAAATATACGGCACGGTTGGAAGTTTACCTCGCCGAAGATCCGTCTCCCGAAGGCGAACTCGGGATTCTATATCCCGACGTTGAAGTCCTCGAAACCCCAGACCGCCAGCGCTCCTTGCCAACGACGGGTGAAACGGCAAACCGACGCACCCTCACCATCACCCCTCCGACTCTGGCACTACCCGTGGTTCAAGCTATGCCGGTGCGCCTGACTCGCGTGGAAATCCGCGACACGGCAAACAATCGACTCGTGACGAGCATTGAAATTCTCTCCCCCGTTAATAAGCGAGAACCGGGACTGACTGTTTATCGCCAAAAGCGGCAACGACTTTACCAAGCCAACGTCCATCTTCTCGAATTGGATTTTTTGCGGCGAGGCACTCGTCCCTTTGCCCAACCTCGTTTGCCCGATGTCTCCTACTGCATTGCCCTAACCCGCGCCCGAGGGAAACAGATCGAAATCTGGCCGCTCGAACTAGCAACGGTGCTACCCGTCGTTCCGGTTCCCTTACAAAACTCCGATGCGGACGTGCCTTTGGATCTACAATCGGTCTTCACCGCAATTTACGACGAAGCCGCCTACGATTTATCGGTGGACTACAGCCAAACACCGCCTCCTCCAGCTTTGTCTGAAGCTGAAACAAAATGGCTTCAAGCTAACTCTAAGGCGTGAATCTAGGGCGTGCTGTCAGTCAGCTCGTTACTTTGTTGTCTGTCGAGAAATTGGCAATGTTAAATATAGAAAAGAAACCAGATTTCAGGGGAAGGGCATGGCTACCAATCGAATTCGGATTGCCAAAGATAAGGCCGATTTAGTCAAGGCGCTGACGGCTTCGGAAGAAAGTGAAACTGCTCCGTTTCAAACCTATGCCGATACGATGGTATTTGCAGCTTCCTTGGGCGTGAAAAAGAAACGGCGATCGCCCCTGAAGGAATTCTCGAAACGGGAACCCGCACCCATCGGATTAGATGTTTTTCTCTCGCGGGGGTACGATCGGGTGCTGAAGTTGATTGCCGTGACCCAAACCCAAGATACCCATATTCTTTCCCCTACCGATCCCGAATGCGAAGCTAAGCGCGTGGCGATTTTTGAAGAGTTTGCCAATGGCGGATTGGAAGTTCTGCGCGAAGAGTTGCGCGGGGCGGTAGACTATACAGAACGGCTGATACTGATGGCGATCGCCGATCGAACCGATGCCTCTCAACCGTCTGAAGAGTTCGATCTAACGCGGTTTTTAGGCTAAATTTTTTAGGAAATGGGTGTGGAGAGTGAGGGAGGCTGGGGGAAAATGAATGCTAGATACGCGCATTCTCCCTTGTCTCCCCATCCCCGCGTCTCCGCGTCTCCGCGTCCGGAGTCTCTTACTCCTCTTCCGACTCGGGAAAATCGAAAACCTCCGGCCAAATCTCTCCTACGGGAAGTTCCCAACCGGGAAAAAGTTCTTGAAGAGTGAGGGTATCGTCGTTACCCAGAACAATTTCCGGTTGCTGCGATCGATAAATCGTCACGGTTTCCAAATCGGGATCGACGAGCAAACCCACCGTTGCCCCTAACTCGATAAATAGGCGAATCTTGGCTTCGAGGTTGGGGATGCGATCGCTTTGAGATTTCACTTCCACCACCAAATCGGGAACCAGTTCGGCAAAATAGCGAATGCTGCGGGGTAAGCGTTCGGCTTTGACGAAAGAGACATCCGGCGCTTTGAGATCGCGGTTCGGCAAAATAAATCCACCCGCAGAATCGAACAAGCGTCCCCAACGGCGCGGGTAAACCCAGTTCCCCAACAAGCGCAGCAAAATAGCAGTTGTTTCGCTAGAAATAATATCTGATGGACCCATAACGGCAAGTTCTCCTCGATCGAGTTCGAGTTGGTAGCGATCGATTCCGGCCTCCTGGAGAGCGTTTTGGATTTGTTCGAGATCTCGGATGGTGAGGTTAGACATGGGTTTAGAGATGGGGTTCTCGATCGACGGTGTTCTTATTGTAGGAGGAATCTCGGTGCGATCGCCCTTGCGGAATTTAGATGCGATCGCTGTAGATTTGGGTAAGCGGTTCTCTAGAATACTTCCCACAATCCCAGAACCAAAATCTCAGAACGCTCGGGGAAAGTATTTGCCAAGAGAGGATGCCAAAATAGGAGCAACACGCAAGCGAGATAAAATTCGATGCAGCCAGATTTGCAAGGATTGGAGATTTCTCCGGGAGAACTGAGGCATTTAAGCGGGTGCGATCCCTCAGAAGTATTTCGTCCGGCGAAAATGAAACATCGTCGGTATTTGCTCAATTTCCTGTTTCAAGAATTCCTCGTCAGTCTGGCGTTAACTCCCGTACTGGTGGGATTTCTCTACATTTTCGTGATCCGCCCGATGTTGGGATCGTCTTTGCTCGCAGCGCTGGCATGTTTGGTGGTGATGCCCGTGGCGGTAACCGCAGGACGCGGGGTCTGGCGCAAGTTTACCACGCCCGAAAGCTTAGTCGCGCTCCTCGATGATGTCGATCGCTATCATTCCACCCTCAAGGCGGTCGAAATTGGCGACTCCTTGGAGGCCGCAGGCAGTTCCGATGGCCGCGCGCGCGATCGGCAAACCCTGATTTCGGCGCTGCAACTGACTCGGACGGATTTAGTCCGGGCGCTGAAAACCGAGCGCATCCTACGAGACAACAAAGATTTTATCGCCACCAATCCCGAACTGTTTGCGAGTAATTTAACGGCGATCGAAGCATTGCAAGTGAGCGATCGCGGTAGTGCCTACAGCAAGTTTCTCAACGATGCCTTGCAAATTGGGATGAGCATTCAAGAAGAGATGCGAAAGCTGCAAGAGAGCGATTAGATTCCTGGAGAACCGAAGGAACTGGAAATGGGGTCGATCGAAAAAAAATCTCCCCCACCCATATTGGGTAGAGGAGGTCAAATTCATATGAGGAGCGAGACTTTTAAAGCTCGAAAAGCTCGAAAGAAACGAACCAAACAACCGAACTTAACGTGCTTGTCCTTGTGCTTGACTCGCATCGAGTGGCTTGATGAAATACATCCGACCCAGTTGCCATGCATTGGAAAGATAAAGCGGTAGCTTCTGAATCAGTTGCACCAACTTCGGTTGGCTGGAATTAACAATTTCCGTCAACTTCTCGTTGTTCTTCACGCACACATCGAGGCGCTGGTAAAACTCGGGATGATTCACATCGAGGGTGACTGGGAAAACCCGTCCGGCCGTTTCGTTGGTTTTCTCGATCACGTGAATGTCGTACTCCCGCGCATCCAAACCGAGAGATGCGTAGAACTTAGAACGCTGGATGTCGTTGAGGTACATCGTGGCAAACACCGACAGCAAGAAGAAGCGGCACCACAACTTAGCGCGCCAGTCGTTGAGATGCTGGGGTTGCGCCTTCATGATGGCATCGAAGAAGTCGCCGTGGCGGTTTTCATCCTGACACCAGTTTTCAAAGAAGCGGAAAATCGGGTAAATCCGATCTTCTGGATGCTGTTCGAGATGGCGGTAGATCGTGATATAGCGCCAGTAGCCGATTTTCTCCGAGAGATAGGTGGCGTAGAAAATAAACTTAGGCTTGAAGAAGGTGTACTTCCGGCTCTTAGTGAGGAAACCCAAGTCCAGCGACAGGTTGAAGTCCGACATCGCCTTATTCAAGAATCCAGCGTGGCGCGCTTCATCTCGAGACATGAGGGTGAAGCACTCAGCCAGCACCGGATTTTTGTCTTTGAGTTTGCGTCCTAACTCTTTGTAGAGCAAGAATCCGGAAAACTCTGCCGTGCAAGAGCGTTCCAAAAACTCGACGAACAATTGCCGCGTTTCTCCTTCAATGTTGTCCCAAGAGCGATCGAATTCTTCATCGCGGACGAAGTGATGGCGATTGTAGTCAATTCGGAACTCCTCCAAAATGGCAAGAAGTTCGTCTTCGTTGGCCGAGATATCCATCTTGGCCATCTCCTCAAAGTCGGTGGTGTAGAACCGAGGCGTGAGGATCGTTTCTTTCGCCGGAACTTTTACGCCCGGTCGAATTTCTTCAAAGCTAGGTTTTTTGAGAGAATCTACCATGATGGTTTTCGTAATGTTCCTATAACGCTCGAGGTTTAGCTGAGGTGCTTGAGATTAATGCCGTATCGCTAAATTGTGGCGCGTCGAGTTGCGCTGGGAATTCGTCTGAAGACGAAAATGCTTGTTTTTTCTATGTGATCCAGTCTACCAATGGGACGCAAGCACGCGCGCTCGATTTTTGTAAATTTGTATGAAGCCCAACTCACTCCCATGTCGGTTTTCCCGAGACGCTAGAGCCGGTCGGGATTTGTCACAATAAGACTAAGGGGAGACTCGCACGCGATCGGGTTGTCTCAACTTTACATTGCCTTACTACCCTCGATATCGATGAGTTTTTGTCTCAATCCCCACTGCGATCGGCCTCAAAACCCAACCGAGAGAACATTTTGCCAGAATTGCGATCGCCCGTTGCTCTTAGGCGATCGTTACCGAGCCATCGCCCCCCTGGGTGCGGGCAGTTTCGGTCATACCTTTATGGCCGTAGACGAACGCAAACCCTCGAAACCCCAATGTATTATCAAGCAATTTCGATCGGATCGTCGAGATGCTCGCACCCACACCAAAGCCATAGACCTGTTTCGTCAAGAAGCCATTCGCTTGGAAGAATTGGGCAAACACCCGCAAATTCCCGAGCTGCTGGCGCATTTCGATTTCGATGATGGGTTGTACCTGATCCAAGAATTTATCGATGGGGATAACCTCGAGCAAGAACTCGCCGAATTGGGTCCCTTCGACGAAGCCAAAATTCGCCAACTGCTCGCCGATATTCTCCCAGTGTTGCAGTTCGTTCACGATCGCCGCATCATTCATCGCGATATCAAACCGGCCAACATCATTCGCCGCCGCTTCCACGGCGATCGAGAAGCTCTGGTTTTGGTCGATTTTGGCGCGTCGAAGCTCGTCACCGGAACGGGATTGACCCGCACGGGAACCAGCATCGGTTCGGCGGGTTTTGCCGCCCCCGAACAGTCCATCGGTAAAGCGGTATTGCAGAGCGATTTGTACAGCTTGGGTGTCACTTGTATCTATCTTCTGACTCAGATTCCCCCGTTTGAATTGTTCGACAGCAGCGAAGGCAAATGGGTGTGGCAAGACTACCTTGTCGATAACCCGGTGAGCGATTCCCTCGCGCGCGTTCTGGACAAATTACTCGAAAGCGGCACTCGCCGACGCTATCCCAGCGCCCGCATCACGTTGCAAGCCCTCGAATCGGAGACATTTTCCCCTCTCCAAAACCCTCCGGCTACCGATCCCGCCTCTCGAGTTGTTGCATCCCCTTCCACCCAACAGGCCAAACCGACTGAGGAGGAAAAGCGATCGCGCTGCCAAACCACATATATGCTCTGGGTTTTGGGGCTAGTCGGTGCGATTTCCACTTCCGGTATTAACGTGGTGGGTGGCTTACACCGCTGGTACAACGGTCAATTTTGGATCGGCGTATTTTGGATGATTCCCTTTGTCGGCGAACTCGGAGCGCTCGTTGATGGGTTTTTAGTGTCTGGAATCGTCGATGAGTATTACGATAAGATGCGGGGAAAACTGGGAGTTTCAGCCACTGGCGTACCTCTGAGCGCCAATGCTGCCGAGACGGAAGTGATTGGGGAACCCCAGCGGGAACGGCAACGGCAAAAAATCCTAAAAGTCGCTCGCGAGCGGGGCGGTACGCTATCGGTGACCCAAGCGGTGATGGATACTGGCATGAGTTTTGCCGAAGTTGAGGGTTTGCTCGACGAGATGGAAAACTTGAAATACATCAGCGTCGAACATCACCCGACAACGGGGATTGCTATCTATCATTTTCCGAATTTGTGAGTGATGGGGCGATCTGTCGATGGGCACTAAATGGTGCGTATTCAACTTTGAAGTGCCTACTTGCCAGAAGAGTCTGTTTTCCGACATTATTAATGACACCCAATCTTAGCTCCTTGCGTCCTCGACTGTATTGCGAGTTATAGCTGTAGTCAGCCCGGTTAGGGCATTCGATCGCGTTACATGCTATGAATGGTCGGGTTTGTCTAAACTCCAACCACTGACTGCGATAAAGTCGAAAAACTCCGAAAACTTCTAGCAGCCTCGATTTCACTCGCTTCTAATCTTTCAATATCTCAGAGTGTTAGGGTTTCCCCGGAAGAGTAAAGTGCAGAGGTCGGGAAATGCTTGTTGTCGAGAAGTGCTAATTTCTCAGAAGAAATGAGTCTGTTTTTGAATTTATTTGAATTTAAATGAAGCAATGTTCTAGATTCAATGTTGAGTTCTAGAGTGTTGCCCTTTTTGCGTTGACCTATCGCAAGTCTCCGTCAGCTCGGCGATCGTCTATTTTTGGCAATATCGAAGTTAGAGGAAACTTGTTATTCATCTAACGATGTAGGAATTCCCGATCGACTGAAGAAATTTGTTCGGAGCTGAAAGCATATTGCTTCTCTAGCATGTTTTTACCCATTAGCGAATGTCTGTACGAGCATCTCGCACGCTGCCGCCAAAGTCGAAATGCTAGAAGAGCTAAAGTATCTGTTTAAGGTTAGATAATTAAGATTCAGATCGTTCCCGTAAAATTTAGTCCGATCTAATTTTTCCCAAGAAAAAGATCGGTATAATTTGGTATGGTTTTGTTTTGAAAATAACATCGAAGTTTCAAGCTAAAATGAGTTGAATAGAATGCTCGAACGAGACTTTACCTTATCGACTAATTTCGCTAGAATACTGCAATGTCAATCGACTTCGATCGCCCAAAACAAGTTATTGAAGAACGGCTCATGTTTGCTCGGATTTCCCCACCGCTAAAAGCGGCTATCTCTTCAACCGTACTCGTCTTTTTAAGTGGATGTGGGGGAGAGCCGCAAGCCGCCGCCCCCCCTCCGGTCCCGGTGGAAGTGACGAGGGTGAGCTTCGATAGCGTCGAGAGTAGCGATACCTTTAACGCCCGCCTTCGCGCCCAGCAAGTCGCCGAAATTCGTCCCCAAGTGAGCGGTCAAGTCAGTCAAGTCTTTGTCGATCTAGGGGATTTCGTCGTCCAAGGCGATCCTCTCTTTGCTATCGATCCCTCCCAGCAAGCAGCGGTCGTTAGCTCTCGCCAAGCCGCCGTTCGAGTGACCGAAGCCAGCCGCGCCAATGCCTTGGCCAACCTCCGAGCCGAAGAACGAGAGCTAGACCGCATCCGAGCCGAGCAAGCCAATCTTTCTGAAGGCTCACTCCTGAGCGACGCTCGCTCCCAAGTCGCCGCCGCACGTGCCGAACTCGCACGACGGCAAGCCGTACTCGACTACAGCCGCAAAGAAGAAAAACGGTATCGCGAACTCGCCGATGGAGGGGCTGTGGCTCGGGAACGCTACGACGAAGCCGTGCGAGACCTCCAACAAGCCCAAGCCGATGTCGCCAACCAAGCGGATGAAGTCCGTTCGGCCGAGGCTGCGGTGGGTGCGGCCGGGCGCGATCTCGATCGCCGCCAAGCCACCCTCGACGCTCAAATTGCCACCCAAAACGAGTTAATTTCTGCTGCCGCACTCAACGTCGCCACCATCGACGAACAAATCCAGCAAGCCGAAGCCGAAGTCGTGGAAGGGGCAGTGGAATTGGGATACTACAGCGTCAGAGCGCCCTTCGATGGGGTAATCGGCGAAGTTCCCGTGAAGACCGGAGATTACGCCACCCCCCAAACCGAACTGACGACCGTCAACCAAAATCAACCCCTCGAAGTTCTCGTCGATATTCCCATCGAGGCTGCGTCTCGCATCCGCCAAGGCATGACCGTCGAACTGCTCTATCCCAATGGAGAATCTGTCGGCATCAGCCAAGTCTCTTTCGTTGCCCCCGAAGCCAATTCCGACACCCAAACCGTCCAAGTCAAAGCTCTGTACGGTAATGCTCTAGGGGAACTGCGTACGGACGAACTGGTCAGGGCGAGGGTGATTTGGGAAGAGGAAGAAGGCATCACCGTGCCCTTTGCCTCAGTCACGCGCATTGGCGACCAAGCCTTTGTCTTCGTCGTTGATTTAGATTCGGAAGCCGAAGGACGAAATGCTGGCGGCGATCCGCCTTTAGTGGTCGCTCAAGTTCCCGTCAAACTGGGGGCGCTGCAAAACCAAAGCTACGAAGTGATTTCCGGTGTGGAAGCCGGCGATCGCATTGTCTCTTCGGGCGTGCAAAAGCTATCGAATAATACGCCTGTCGTCATTCGAGCCGAAGATAGCGCCACCAACTCGACTCGGGACCCACAATCTTAGATTTGATGGGGTGATGGGGGAGGAGAAACGGGGGAAGAAGATGACGCGGTGACGCGGTGACGCGGTGACGCGGAGAGGGGAAGATGAGGGAGAGATAGGGGAATGAATGCAAAATTCTTCCTTGTCCCCTTGTCCCCTTGTCTCTCTCTCCCAAAGCTCCCCAAGCCTCAGCCCCCCAGCTCCCCCAGCCTCCCTTGCCCCAATTCTTGTGACCTATGCTTTTGAGCATTGCCGATCCTTTCATCCGCCGACCCGTTCTCACGACGGTTTGCAGCATCATTATCGTGCTAGTGGGAGCGATCGCCATTCCGATCTTACCGATCGCCCAACTGCCGCAAATCGCTCCGACCCAAGTAGAAGTGACTTCTGCCTACATCGGGGCCGACGCACAAACCGCTGAAAACACCGTCACCACGATTATCGAGCGGGAAATTAACGGCGTTGAGGATATGCGGTATATGTCCTCCAACACCAGCAACGACGGCGTAACCAACATCCAGGTGTCGTTTCCCGTGGATGTCGATCGCAATATCGCTCAGGTGAACGTCCAAAACCGAGTGGCGATCGCCGAACCTCAACTCCCAGCCGCGATTCGGCAAACGGGAGTCACCACTCGTCTGTCCTCCCCAGATATTTTGCTCGGGATTGCCTTTTTTGCTGAAAACGGCGAGTACGACGACCTATTTTTAAGTAACTACCTGGATTTGTTCGTTCTCGATCTGGTTCAGCGCCTTCCGGGAGTAGGTCGTTTGACCGTCTTCGGCGAGCGTCAATACGCCATGCGCTTGTGGCTCGATCCCAACAAACTCGCCCAGCGCGAGCTGACTTCCCAGGATGTGGTCGAAGCCCTCGAAGAGCAAAACCTGCAAGTGGGAGCTGGAAGAATCGGTCAGCAACCCGCTCCGGAGGGTCAAGAGTTTGAGATTACCCTACGCGCCCAAGGTCGCTTTGAAACGGCGGCCGAATTTGAGGAACTCGTCCTCGAAGTCGGGGAAAATGGCAACCTCGTCAAACTTAGAGATGTCGGGCGAGCTGAATTGGGTGCGGAAAACTACGACTCTTCGGCCACCTTTAACGGTCAGCCTACGGTGGGATTGGGAATCTCGCAACTTCCGGGTAGCAACGCCCTCAACGTTGCCGCCGCCGTCAAAGCTCAAGTGGCCGAACTCGCCGAAGACTTCCCCCCAGGGATGCAGTACGAAATCGCCTTCGATTCGACCCTATTTATCGATTCCTCCCTCAGAGAGGTGGTGTGGACGCTGCTCCAGGCGATCGCCCTGGTGATTTTAGTCATCTACATCTTCCTGCAAGATTGGCGCACCACCCTGATTCCGGCGATCGCCATTCCCGTCTCCCTGATCGGCACGATGGCGTTCATCCTGGGCTTCGGGTTTGAAATCAATACGCTGACTCTGTTCGGCTGCGTCTTAGCAACGGGTTTGGTGGTCGATGACGGCATCGTGGTGGTCGAAGAAATTGCCACGAAAATCGAAAACGGCATGAAGCCCCGTATCGCCGCCCTCGAAGCGATGAACGAGCTGTCGGGGGCCGTGGTTTCCACCTCCTTGGTCTTGATGGCGGTGTTCGTTCCCGTGGCTTTTTTCCCCGGCACGACGGGGGTGATTTACCGCCAGTTCGCCCTCACCATTGCCTTTGCCATCGTCCTCTCGACCTTCAACGCCCTCACCTTCTCCCCGAGTATGTCAGCTCTATTGCTGCGCCGCCAGGGAGAAAAAACCGGACCTCTGGGTTGGTTTTTCAATAAATTTAACCAAGTCTTCGGCTGGATTAGCGATCGCTACCGAGCGTTGATTTGCTTCCTCACCCGGATTAAATGGCTGGTGTTGGGGGCTTTTGTTGCCACTTTAGTGGGGACGGTTTTTGTTTATCAAGCGGTTCCCAGTGGATTTGTTCCCGAAGAAGACCAAGGGTATTTCTTTACGATTTCGATCGCCCCCGATGGCGTTTCCCTCAACTACACCAATGAGGTTCTCGAACAAATCAGCCAAGAATTCGATAAAATTCCCGAGATTCAAAGCTACTTCGGTGTCAGCGGGTTTGGATTCGACGGCAACGGACCGAATAAGGGCTTTTTCTTTACTCGCCTCAAAGATTGGGAGGAGCGTCCGGACTACTCCCAATCGGTCTATTCCATTCTCGGACGACTCAACCAAGCCTACGCCGAAAATATTCCCGATGCCCTGATTTTTTCAGTCAACGCGCCCCCAGTATCCGGTTTGAGCAACTTCGGGGGTTTTGAGATGCAGCTTCAAGATCGACGGGGCAATCCGATTTCGGTCTTGATGGCCAACGCTCAAAATATGATGGCCGAGGCAAACCAGCACCCGGCATTGCAGGGGGTATTTACTCAATTTTCGGCGAATACCCCCCAGATCGAAATTAGTATCGATCGCAACCGCGCCAAAGCCCTAGATATCGACATCGATGAGATATTTACCACGTTGCAAACCTATCTCGGATCGACCTACGTCAACGATTTCGTTCTGGGACAGCGGCAGTATCGGGTCTACGCCCAAGCCGAAGGGGAGTTTCGATCGAAACCCGAAGATTTGCGGGCGCTATACGTACGATCGGGTAACGGCAGCATGGTGTCCTTGAGCAACCTCGTCGAACTTACCTCTTTCACCGGCCCCCAAACCATTCCCCACTACAACCTATTTCGATCGATTAAACTCCAGGGTAACCCCGCCCCCGGTTACAGTTCCGGACAGGCGATCGCCGCGATGGAGGAAATCGCCGCGCGCACTCTCGACCCCGGTTTCGGCTACGAATGGACGGGAACCGCCCTCGAAGAACAGTCCTCGGGCGGTCAAGCGCCGATCATCTTTGCCCTGGGACTGATTATGGTGTTTCTCGTCCTCTCGGCCCAGTACGAAAGCTACATCGATCCGATCATCATTCTGCTCACCGTCCCGCTGGCGATTTTAGGCGCGCTGTCGGCGATTTGGCTGCGCACCAACGTAGTCGGGTTGGTGGTTCCGGGGCAGAATGTGGTCAACGACGTGTACTGCCAAATTGGATTGGTGATGCTCATCGGGTTAGCCAGTAAAAACGCAATTTTGATTGTCGAGTTTGCCAACCAATCCCGCGAAGAGGGGATGGGGATTTCCCAAGCTGCCATTCACGCCGCCCAACAGCGCTTCCGCCCAATTTTAATGACGGCGATTTCAAGTTTAATTGGATTCTTCCCCCTCGTGACGGCTTCCGGTGCGGGTTCGGCCAGTCGCTGGTCTTTGGGAACTGCCGTGTTTGGCGGAATGCTCGTGGCGACGGTGTTGAGTTTGCTCGTCGTTCCGGTGCTGTATATCATTATCAAGAGTCTGGCCGATCGCTACCTCTCGGATAACCCGCCGCCGAGTTCGCCGCCAACTCCCACCTCGAATCGATCGACGGTAACGCCTAACGCTCAAGAAAAGGCTCTGCCGGCATCGACTGATTCTTCCAAGTCAGAACTCGACGGTTCGGGTGGTTCGTCAGCGATCGGTGAGGGCGGCTGAGGACTCGCCCGGTACGTCATCTCGCGATCGGGCACGTACGGCAGGTGGGTTCGAGCTTCCGCGCAAACGCCCAGGCGCAACAGATGGGCAAGGGACGTTCGTCTTCCTTCGCCAGGAGGAGAGCGAGTGAGATCCGGATTCGAGTCCAATCTGGGGCGGATTTCCCCCTTCTAGTTGGCACTGTAATTGACGCTCGAAATCGTGGTAGTTTCGATCGACGATCGATTCATGCTCTCTCAACTCATCCCAACTGGGCATTTCTTGCCAGCAATGGCGGCAAAACCAGTAAACTTTGCGATTTCCAACCTGACGAAGCATTCGATGGGAACAGCAAGGACAAAGAGTCATATTTTTTGAATCTATAATTTTTTTTCTAAATAAGCCGAGTCAGCGGCGATCGGATTGAGGGTGGTTGGCATTAAATCGAAAATGGCTTCGTAGATTAAATTTTCGATTCGTAATTGCTCTGCTGCCGCACAGGGCGGAAACTTGGCGTGATGGTAAAAATTTTCTGTGCGATCGAGCCAACATTGGGGATAGTTGAAGTATTGGGGAAGGTCTTCTGACTCGTCCATGACAATATGCCGATTGGGAATCTGACTGAGAACGCGCGCAATTAATTGTTGGCGCAATTTCGGTTTAGCAAAAGCTTTTTGATAGGGATAAACTGGATACTCGTTGAGAATTTGATTGACTTCTTGGGTAACGTATAACAATGTGAGATTTAGGAGTTTGGGCAGCATTTAGACTTTATTCAGTGAAGGAACAACTCAAGCGATCCAGACGAAGCTCAAGCTAAATTTTTACCAAAAAGCTTTTTGTAACTACACTTTCTCTCTTATGTTGCCAAGAAATAAAAGACCTACTTGTCAAAGAGTTGAGTAGGGTTCATAGACTTTTAACCCTGAGTCTGAATTATTCACCCCATACATCATAAATTCCTGAAATCCTTAAGAGTCGTTGAGTGCGAGAATTGTCGATCGATTACGAACTGTAATGCGAATAAAACTCGCCAATCGACTGATACTCAAGGATGTGCGGCTGTTTGGATAAGGTTTTCATGAATAATGCCAGCTCGGGTGAGTCTGTTCGTTTCCCACAAATTCCAAGTTACAGATCGAGAATTCGCCAAAAATTGAGTTTTTCTAAGTACTCAAGCAGTAACTCTCAACGAATAATTGGGAAGCAACTTAAAGCTACAATCTAGGTAAATATTTTTTTGACCGAGCAATCGATATTTCAACAGCACGTAAAACGAGAAGGAATACGATCGAAGCCTTAAACCGCAGTAGGTTAGATAGCAGTATACTGACAACTACCGTCTAGTCCTTGTTGGGTGCTGTAAATTTTGATAAGCTTTAGCTTCGTGCGGATGTACTATATGTTATAGTATTTTTTCTTATAAAAAGTTGTCTGTACGCAATCGAACATAAGCGAGTATCTCAGTCTTTAGAGATATTCTGACTTAGCCTTTAGAGATACTCTGATACGGAGTCGCTTCGCAAACTGCGATCGGTACTCAGAAATCTAACAATCTCGACTCTGTGAATACCGAAACTGAATGCCAAAGGCGAGCTATTTTTGACTCGACCCCAGCATTTAGATTAGATACAAGGAATATTGTCCGTTTTATTCACAAGCCGATCGCGCAACTGCTAAATACGAACGCTCAATACTCACCATTCAACTCCGATTCCCGTCTCGATTAGCCTCGACCGACCCCAAGCAAGCGTTGAAACTCATTTTTAACGACTCGATAGCATTCGCAAGCCGTATCTTCTAAACCTGCACGATCGAGAATGGTAATTTTCCCTCGACTGTAGCGAATCATTCCCGCTTTCTGTAACGTACCTGCTGCTACACTTACCCCCGAACGGCGCGTCCCTAACATCGTGGCAATAAATTCTTGAGTTAGGGGTAACTCGTTCGAGAGAGTACAATCTCGCACGGAGAGCAACCAACGCGCCAAGCGCTCTTCAATGGTATGCTGACGGTTGCAAGCAGCAGTTTGAGCGGTGTGAGTAAATTGAGCTTGGGTATACAGTAGCAGGAGCTGTTGCAGTTTTCCCCCCCGCAAGAACTCCTGTTTGATAATATCTGCTTTGACGCGGATCGCACCAGCAGCCACTTGCACGATCGCTCGATTGGCACTCGAGTAACCGCCTAAAATTACGGGAAGGCCGACCATCCCTTCGTTGCCAATCAAACCGATTTCCGTGGTTTTCCCATCTTCTAACACCGAGACGAGGGAAATCATTGCTCGGATCGGAAAGTAGACATATTCGATTGGTTCTTTGGGTTCGTAAAGGATTTGACCCAATGTCATCGAAACCCTTTCCAGATATGGCTTCAGACGGTTATATACCAATTCGGGGAGTTCGGATAAGATTTTGTTGACGGGTTTGAGTGGATCTTCGTGAAGAGTTCGACGATAGGGTTGAGCTGAGTTGTTGTAGGTCATGGCTGACTTCCTGCGTTTTGTCTCGATCGTTCGGTCAGTTATGCTCTCGTCAAAGCATAAGTAAAAAGACTTATTGAATAACTTAAGAAAGTTTTAATATTTTGGATATAGGTTAAACTTACACTAATTATCGACTCAGTATCATCTACCTATCGATATACTTTGTTTTCAGATTTTTAAATATTTCAGTATTAAATTGGGTTATGGTTCCCAGTCTAAAAATAGCTCAAAGCTTTGGCTGGAAAGCTTTCTCCAGGCAGTACGCAAAATCCGATCGAACTTTGGAAAAATAAAAACAGCGCTTTTTCGATCGAAGCTCAAAAAAGCGCTGCAAGATTTAAAGCAAATTGAGAAGACGATCGAAAAATGATGAGATCGTGACAAAAATATAGTAATTAAGAGCGGGTATGGAGACCGTCGATCGGTTATTGTCAATTTGCATTCAGAGGAGCGATCGACTGACTCCCAGCACCTGTTTGAGGATACCAAGCTCGAGAGAGATTCTCCAATGCAAACTATGCGTTTTCGGGACGATCGACTGAAAGTTTGAGTTCGCTTGGAGTCGGAGATTGTTGCTTTAACTCATCCACTTTCAGCAGAATTAAATACTCGTAGAAAGCTTGTAACGTACACCAGGCAAACCCCGCTTTGCCATCGAGAATCCCCCCTAATATAAAATACATATACAAAAAGCGCACCAACGGCCGAAATGGCATCCGCAGCGATAAATCTTTGAGCGCTCGTCGTCGTTCGACTTCCGAAGACCCCCAGAACAAATGTTTCCAGTTAACGCTTCCTTCTCTAAGCTGATGTAACGTTTCTGCGGCTTCGTCGCTCGAATAGCGATTGTGCTTCTCGATCCAACGGCTCAACCCTTTGCCACAGGTATAGTGAGGATAAGTTTCCCTCAGAAAACCCGTCGAACCGTCACAGACTTCTCGTTCCGTGTGGCCGTAATCGTCGAACCAAACTCGTTCTTTGTCAAATAGCCGCAGTTGATAGCGAGGATATTGGGTGGCGTGGCGAATCCACCGATCCATAAACATCACTCGTTCGGCGACGTAATAGCCAATATAGCGATCGCTCTTCATGGCTTCGAGGCACTCTTGAAACAGCTCGGGGGTCATCCGTTCGTCGGCTTCGAGGATATAGACCCATTCGTGCTTAGTCGGAACCGATCGCAGCATCCAAGTCCGTTGCTTGCCGTGGGATTCAAACGGATGCGAAATGACTCGCACCGGATAGCGGCTGGCAATCTCCACCGTACGATCGGTACTGCACGAATCCACGACGATAATATCATCGGATAGTTGTGCGGATTCAATGCAAGCTGCAATATCGATTTCTTCGTTGTAAGTGAGAATATAAATTGAGAACATAACCAGCCGAAATGCTAAATCGCTAAATATTAGATTAAAAAAGAGGTAAGCCCACGCGCACTCAGCTATCAGCAAGAGCGCGATCGCCAGAAAATACACGAGCGCATTCGTTGAATTGGAGCGATCGCTTCCGAGGATAATTTAGAGTCTGCGGTACGAGAATCCGTTAAACAATTCTGGCTTTCGGGACTTGAAACTAGCTGATGGCTGACGGCCGATCGCTGAATGCCTGCGAAAAGAATGCGGTCTAGGCAAATGCACCTGGAAATCGAATGGGTAGGTATATTGGCAAGCACGGCCGCAAAGCCTCAGGTAAAGTTGATGCCGTTGCGGCACTGCTGCCGATTGATACCCCGACTTCAAACCGATTTCGTTAAGAAGGACAAAATTTAAGATGAAGCCTTACGTCAACCAACCGTGCGATGTTAGATCGGATTAAATTTGACCGTTATATTTTGCCTTTGTGGTTTTTGGCTTTGGGTTGGGGCTTTAGGTTTTAGGAATTGGGTAAGAGCGTTCGATCCTTCCTAAAACCCACGCAGAAGAAGCTTGACTGCTTAGAGTTCCCTCGAAATTAACTCATTGGAGCTTGACGAGAGACTCGAGGTGAATTGCCGAGCATTCCCCGAAGTCCCGTCCAGCCAATCATGGTGTAGCCGGCAGAGAGGAGCCAACTGCTCAATCCTACGCGCAAACTCGATTTCCAGCTTGTCAAGCGAGTTTGTTTTTGCAAGGTTTGCTGTTGTTCGCGAAGCTGCGTCTCTAATTGAGCTGGTAATGCCTGGGCTTGCTCTTCGAGAAATTCTTCTAAAACTTGAGGATTGGTTTTCGACTCTTCGAGTACGGCTTTAATTTCCTCGGGAAGCTGGTCGTTTTCTAGGGCTTCGTTCAGTTGCTCTTCGTTTTCGAGCAATACGCCAATTTGCTGTTTGAGTACTGCTTTTCTCTGTTCGAGCTGCTGTTGGAAGTCTTCGCTACCCAGTTGACTTTCGAGTTGGGTTTCAGCTTGTTGCGCTTCTTGTTCGATGCGCGAGAGTTGTTGATTGCTCGCGCGGTTCACGTCGAGGATGTGAAGGGGGGCCAGGACGAAGAACAAAACACCCAAGATCGTCGAAAAAATTAAAGCCCAAAACCGCAAGTCGAGTAACTTGTTGCTCGCAGGAGCGGAATTTGTGGTGTTGGCATCGATCCAGTCTCCGGCAAAGAGCATCGCAATTCCCATCAAAGCGATAATGCCTTTATCGACGAGTTGGGTTAGGGCTTGGATGCGCCACGATAATAACAAAAACTGATAGGGAAGCGGCTCGACAAGCGCGTCGAGTATGTACGACAGAATCAGAATGATTCCTACCCATTTCAGGGCTAGGGCAGCTAGAGATGAAGGTTGACGGCGTGTCGCTTTCATAAGTCTAAAAGTGATGTGGACACTCAGTCACAAAGCGCGCTGAGAGGAAACCTTATCGTAGAGCGTTATCGATCGCCTAGGATAAGGGAACAAGTTTTTGAGTGTCGATCGGTTCGTAAGCCGAGAACTTGCTAGAAACTCGTCGATTTCGATCGACCTGACTCAAGGCGATCGCCTGCTCCAAAATTTCGATCGCAGCAGGCGGCAACAAATGCGAAAAGACACAGACTCGGGGTATATATCCTTCCGCCCAGTCAGGATAGGGCTTGCGGTCTAGTAGAGGTCGATGATGCCCCCTATAGAATGTTGCCTCTCCAAACTCCCCATCTCAGACGGGGGTTTGTGACTCGTGTTTCAAGTCAACAGCTTGTTAGTCTATATCCAACTTAGCCCATTGCTCGGGCGATCGCGCCATCGGATGTTCGCTAAAGTCGATCTTCACACCTTCGTTCTCTGGTTCTTTGACGTTCTTCAGAGTTTTGTAAAGTTTTATAAAAGATTCGCATTTATTGCTTTACCTCCTCTAACTTCAATTGAAATCAGATTGTGGAGTGCTCTCCACGATCGATCGAACTTTCGAGAACGCTTTACCTTCAAATCCCATCAAATCCGGACGAAGCAGTCCTTCTCGGTTTTTTCTCTAAGTCTTTGATGACGACCTAGCACAGGTTTATCGCGAATGTCAAAGAAATGTCAAGGAATTGCGCTCGAACCACTCGATCGCCGTTAAGATCGAAGTAGATAGTGTATTGGTTTTTACAAAAATGTTACTTGCAATGAGTGCGTCTTCTCAATTTCGAGTTACCAAAATTCGACGGGGATTACGCCGATTACTCAAACGCCAACCGTTTCGCTTTTTGATTGGTATTTCATTAGATTTTTATCGGGCGCAAACAATTTTGAGCCATAAAACCGCCCCTCAGTCTCGTCGATCGCCTTCGCATCGCTAACAATCGAGTGACAGAAAAAGATACGCAACGAAACTGACTAAACTGGCATCGAAAATCCCATCGCTGTTTTCACGCGAGTCAGGGTGGCTTGGGCGATCGCCTCGGCTTTTTGGCGACCTTGATGTAAAACCGACTCTAAGTAGCCGCGATCGTCCATCACGGCTTTATATTTGCTCTGAATCGGTTCGAGGGCAGCAACTGCGGTGTCGGCAAGCAACGGTTTGAACTGACCCCAACCCATATCCTGACATTCGCTGACCACCGCTTCTTTGGTTTGACCCGAAAGCAGCATATATAACGTCAGTAAATTATGGCATTCGGGACGCTCGGAATTGTCGAATTCCAACCCACGAACCGGATCGGTTTTGCAGCGCTTAATTTTTTTGGCGATCGTTTCTGGGGGATCGAGCAAATTGATGCGGCTCATTTCCGATGGATCGGACTTGGACATTTTGCGAGTACCATCGGTCAAACTCATCACTCGCGCCCCATCTTGGCGAATCAAAGGTTCGGGAAGTTTGAGAACGGGCTTTTTGGGGTCGGCAAATTTATCGTTAAATCGAACGACTAAATCTCGCGTTAGTTCTAAATGCTGTTTTTGGTCTTCTCCGACGGGGACTTTATCGGCATCGTAGAGCAAAATATCAGAAGCCATCAACACCGGATAATCTAACAATCCCACCCCGACATTTTCGCCTTGCTTGATGGCTTTTTCCTTAAACTGAATCATCCCTTCGAGCCAGTTGAGCGGGGTGATGCAATTGAGCAACCAAGTCAGTTCGCTGTGGGCGGAGATGTGAGATTGGATGAAAATATCGGCATGTTCGAGATCGATGCCGCAGGCGAGATACAGCGCGGCGATCGTGTAACTATTTGCGGCCAGGGTTGCCGAGTCGTGGGGAACGGTAATCGCGTGCAAATCCACCACGCAGAATAAATTCTCGTATTCGCTTTGACCTTCAACCCAGTTGCGAATCGCTCCGAGATAATTCCCGAGGTGTAGGTTACCAGTAGGTTGGACTCCAGAAAGAACGCGCTGTTTGCTCATAGTATCTATTCGATCGCACTGGGTTTGACAATAGCAAACCGTTGCTGTTGGGTTACGGTCGCTCCCAGCGGCGATCGGGCAAAAATGAATATCCGAGTTTTTCGGAAAGCTTAGAGAATATGCCTAGTATACAAAGTTTTGTGCGAGCTAACCGGTCAATTTCGCAAAAAAAAACGCCCAAAAGTAACTCTGGGCGTTGCCATCAGGGTGCATCTACTAAAGTTAATATAGCAAGTGAGGGGTTTAACCCCCCACCTATTTAACAAAACTTTACAAAATAAGAATGTGATGCATCAACCGATTAAACTCCCGCTTAAACTACTGTTCATCTGTAGTCGGAATCAGTGGCGCAGTCCGACGGCAGAGCGACTGTTCGATCGCCTTCCCCAATACTCGACCAAATCGGCGGGTACTCAACACAGATCGCGGGTGCGCGTTACGGCTGGGTTACTCGGTTGGGCCGATCGGATTTTCGTGATGGAAAAGCGTCATGGCGAGTATCTGCGACGAAAGTTTCCCGAAGCGTTGCGGGGGAAACAACCAATTTGCCTGCATGTGGGCGATCGCTATCGATACATGGATGCCGAACTCGTAAGGCTTTTGCAAGATAAACTCGAACCGTACCTGTCGTAACGTCAGTTGGGAATAAAAACAACAGTCGGGACTCTTTCACCGTACTTACCGATGCGGGGCAAATACAGGGAAACAATCCCGACTCGATCTCAAAGATAGGCGCGTTACAGATGCACCCGAGGCTCGGATAACCTAACGATGCCAGAACTATTCAGCAGTGGCCAGTTCGGTGCTACCCCGAGTCCGACGACGGGTCAGAGTATTGAACAGCATCCGACCGATGGCTTTGACGAGGTTGCCTTCGAGTTCTTGGAACAGTTTCATGTTCAATTCAAAGGCGTAATTGGCTTCATCGACGATCCGGTTGGCTGTCGCTTCATCAACGGGGAATTCGTCTAAAGACTGACGGTATTCGGCTTTGAAGGCTTTCTCGTCAGAAATCTTCTCAAACTCGTAGAACGCCGTTCCGTTGCCATCGGTGAGGTTCATTCCCCGTTGGGCGATGCCTTTGAGGATTTGTCCTCCGGAGAGGTCGCCCAGGTAGCGAGTGTAAGAATGAGCGGCGAGCAATTCGGGGCTGTTAGCTGCGATTTCGCGAATCCGCCCGACGTATTCTTGCGCGGCAGCAGAAGGGGCAATTTTCTCGCGCCAGTCGAGTCCGTAGTAGTAGGTTAAATCGCGTTCCAAGCTGGCTTTGCGATCCAATTCGGGATAGTAAATCTTCGAGACGATCGGATGATTACGCAGGTTCTGCATTTCTTCTTCGATCGCCGAGTAAACGAAGTAGAGATTCGCCACGAGTTTCCGATAAGAGGCTTTTTCTACCACGCCTTTTAAAAAACATTTGACAAAGCCAACATTTTCTGCCATCGTGTGAGACTTTTTCGTTCCCTCACGCAATTTCGTCGCTAGGTTAATACTCATGTTTTAAATCAACGATTGTTGAACTATTGCTGAAAATTTTACGGGGGTATCAAAAATTACAGAAAATCTATAGAAGCCACCCAATCGGTAAGCATAAACCGATCTGATGAGAATTTCTGTTAAGAATTCTGAAGTGCAGACAGATTAAGGGTTTGGAGTTCCGGAGTTTGACCGATTGCTGAGGGTCGATCGCTCGAGGCAGCGTTAACAAGAACGACTTTACCGTGAATGTAAATTAGTGTGAATTACCAGCTCAAATCCCGATGCAACTGCTATTTCCGATCGCGATTCTCCGTTTCCTTTTCTCGAGCGAGGTTTGGCGATTGTTGAAATTAGGTACGATCTAAAACTGACACGCTCGTTCTGGTTGTACGGGACAAACTCGATCGGAAATGGCATTGTCACTCACAGAAAGTCGAGATAAACGAGTAAGCGTTGCCAGAGGACTAATATCGGTAATTTGATTGTTGCGCAGGAAAAGAGCGGTTAATTTTGTTAACTCGGCCAGTGGTGCGACATCGACAATTTGATTGTTATCTAAAAAGAGTTCGCTCATATTGGTTAAAGGAGCGATCGCATCGACGCTAGCAATCTGATTTCCACTCAAATCTAATTCGACTAAACCCGTCAGCGGAATCAGCGGTTCGATATCGGAAATTTGATTGTTTCGCAAGACGATCCATTCTAGCTGGTTCATCGAACTCAACGGTGAAAGATCGGATATTTGGTTATCGCTGAGGTCGGCACCGCTGAGGGCTTCTAATTGGGTTAGTGGCGAAAGATCGGATATTTGGTTGATATCGGCAAATAGAGTATATAAATTTTCTAATGGGGCGATCGGTTCGAGACTTTCAACTTGATTGTCGCGAAATGAGAGATCCGTCAAACTGGTCATGTTTGATAGAGGACTCAAATCGGAAATTTGGTTTTGGTCTACATTAAGCTTAATCAAATTTAGATCGGCGAGGGGACTAATATCAGAAATTTGATTTTTGCTCAAATAAAGTTGTTTGAGATCGACCAAAGAACCTAAAGAACTTAAATCGGAAACTTGATTGATACTTAGATCGAGTCGTTCTAAATGGGTCAGAGATGCTAGCGGTTGCACATTGACGATTTCTTTGGTGCTGAGATTGAGATCCGTCAATGCCGAAAGAATCTCGCTGGCCTGGCCGCAATCTTCGGTTTCCGCAACGGCTAAGAGCATCTCGACGGTATGTCGCGCATCCGGACTCAAACCCGAATCAGCGCACCACTGACCGAAACTCGGCCCTGAAGTACTCAAGACCTCGCTCCCCCAGAATGGAGCTAGTAAAGGCGTTAAAACTGCGCTAACGGTGAGTGTGAAAGCTCGGAGTCTATGCCGCATGAGATAATTTTTTAAAACCGCCATCAATCGTAATGGTATATTATTTTCTTGGATTGTTTTTAAATTGAGTGTCTTTGAATGACAATCAAAAACGATAAGTGGATTAGCGATCGGGCTAAACTTGGCATGATTTCTCCTTTCGAGCCGAGTTTAGTCCGTCAAGTTGACAACGTACAAGTCATCTCCTACGGCTTGAGTTCCTTTGGTTACGACATTCGTCTATCTCCCAAAGATTTCCGGACATTTCGCCACATTCCCGGTTCGATCGTCGATCCCAAACAGTTCAACCCCGATAATTTAGAGTTGGCACAACTGCACCGGGATGAAGACGGCGAATACTTCATTTTGCCCGGTCACAGCTACGGTTTAGGAGTCGCGCTCGAACATTTAAATGTTCCCGATACTATTACCATTTTGTGCATTGGCAAAAGCACTTACTGTCGCTGCGGAATTATTGCCAATCTCTCACCGGCCGAAGCCTGTTGGCGAGGACATCTGACTCTAGAGTTTTCTAACTCTTCACCGGCCGATGCGCGCATTTATGCCAATGAAGGGGTGGTGCAGCTTCTCTTTTTTGAAGGCGATCCCTGCGAGGTAAGCTATGCAACCCGTCAAGGAAAATATCAAGACCAATCGGAAACGGTCACTCTGGCGCGGGTTTAAAGAGTTGTGTTGTCAGCGATCGGCTTTTGATGAATGTTAAATCGGGGTTTTCTCGACTGATGAAATCAATCCTCCCGGACTTGCGATTTTGTTGAAGTTCCAGCTTTTGGGGTTAGCAACAAGCGGACGGCTGACAGCTAAATGGTTTCCCCAAATCGATCGAGACAAATCTAAGGAGAAAGTTTTGCTTTTCCCAAGCGATTTTTTTCATACCACTGGGCAATTTCCGGTGTCCATTTTTCAAAATGGTTCCACATGAGATCGCAAAGTTTTTGAATTTCGAGCTGAGCGTTTTTCTTATTTCGCAAGTCGAGGAAGTGCATGAGCGATCGCAAATTGAAACTGACGATGAAATGCTGGCGATAGTCAAACGGCAGTTTTCCGCGCGCGTGTTCTTCAGACATTCCCGCGTCGATATCGAGAGAGTATCGCTTGGCCGCTTCCAAACACCAAGCTAAATCGGCTTCTCGTTGTTCGGGGGAATAATAATATTTTTTCCCCTGACGATCCTCGTAGTGTCCCACCGGGCGCAGATAAAACACTTCTTCAATATCTCGCTTTCCTTTAACCACATCTAGAAACCGCTGTCCAGTGTAGCGTAGTGACTGAACGTCCATCGAAACGCCGACTCGATGGGTTCTCGCTTGCTGCATCACGCTGTGGGGAAAGTAGCCGCAGTTCAAGACGATTTGGGGGTGTTCGAGGGGGCCGTAATGTCCCCGTCCCCCCAGCAGCAGACGCTGAACCGCAATTTCGCCGCACTCGGTTTCTGTAGGCCAGGAGAGGCGATCTGCAAATACGAAATCCTCGCTGTAATCTTGGTGCAAAGCCGCATAGATCGTTTGTTGGGGATTGGGGGTTTGAGCGATCGCTTCCACTCGAAATCGATCCATGACTGACTGAAAACCGATAGGACGGATCGATCGTACCATCCATCGATCGAATTGGTAGATCTGTCGCTTGAAGTTGAGATCGTCGCGTAAACCTTAAAAAAATATAAAGAAGCCTCAAGGTCGAGACTCAGCGATAAATTCTCGAATATTGTCCCTCGATCCCGAAGATGCAATTAAGACCGACTCTCACCCCCCCGAAGAATGGGGGAGGCGATGGTATGATGACCGTGAAACGACAGAATGAGTAAGAGCGAGAGTATGAGGTCATCATCTGTTTCTCCAGTGGTATTGGTGATTCTGGACGGCTGGGGCTACCGGGAAGAAACGGACGCTAACTCCATTGCTGCGGCCAAAACGCCTGTAATGAACAGCCTGTGGGAAACTTACCCCAGGACGCTCATCCGAACTTCCGGAAAAGATGTCGGTCTTCCCACCGGTCAGATGGGTAATTCGGAAGTCGGACATTTGAATATTGGTGCGGGTCGAGTCGTTCCTCAAGAATTGGTGCGAATATCCGATGCAGTCGAAGATAAGACGATCCAAAGTAACCCAGCCATCGAAAAGCTGTGCGCCCAACTGCAAGTCTCGGGTGGCAAGCTACATCTAATTGGTCTGTGTTCGGAAGGGGGAGTGCATTCTCACCTGGATCATTTGGTCGGGTTGCTCGATCTCGCCAAAGCCAAAGGCATTTCTCAAGTCTGCATTCACGCGATTACTGACGGTCGCGATACCAAACCGGCGGAAGGGATTGCAGTCCTCGAGAAGTTGCAAGAGAGTATCGATCGCATTGGAGTCGGACAAATTGTCACCGTCAGCGGTCGCTACTATGCCATGGATCGCGATCGCCGCTGGGATCGCGTCAAAAAAGCCTACGATGTAATGACCCAGAACGAGGACATCGATTCGCGATCGGCTCTGGAAATTTTACAAGATTCCTACAAGCAGGAAATTTTTGACGAATTCATCGAACCCGTCCGCATCGCACCAGGGGCGATCGAACCCGATGATGGGGCGCTCTTCTTTAATTTCCGTCCCGATCGGGCCAGACAGTTAGCCCACGCTTTAGTAGACGAAGCCTTCGATGGATTCGAGCGAGAGTGGATTTCTCCTCTGACCTTCGTGACGTTCACTCAATACGATCCCAAACTACCGGTTTTGGTGGCGTTTGAACCTCAAAACCTCAGTAATATTCTTGGCGAAGCGATCTCCGCTCGAGGGCTGAAGCAGTTTCGGACCGCCGAAACCGAAAAATACGCCCACGTCACTTACTTCTTCAATGGCGGACTCGAAGAACCTTTTGAAGGTGAAGATCGAGAACTGGTGATGAGTCCGATGGTGGCGACCTACGACAAAGCCCCCAGTATGTCGGCAGACAAAGTGACCGATGTGGCGACGGCGGCCATTGAAAAAGGAATTTACTCGTTGGTGGTCATCAACTACGCCAACCCGGATATGGTCGGTCATACCGGAGTTATCGATGCGGCAGTTGAGGCGATCGAAACCGTCGATGGCTGTCTGGGTCGCTTGCTCGAAAGTGTCAGCCGCGTTGGCGGAACGACAATGATCACTGCCGACCACGGTAATGCCGAGTACATGCGCGACGAGAACGGAAATCCCTGGACGGCTCACACCACGAACCCCGTTCCATTTATCCTAGTAGAAGGGGAAGGTGCGAAAATTCCCGGTTACGGCACCCTAGTCGAGTTACGCGACGACGGTCGCCTCGCCGATCTCGCGCCGACGATTTTAGAGATTTTGCAACTTCCACAACCGCCGGAAATGACGGGTCGCTCGCTCGTCGTTCCCGTCAAAGAAGAAGCACGCCAAAATCGTACGCCAGTGGGTTTGCGCCTGTAAAGGAGAAACCAATAAATCGCTCGCGAACCTCTTCCCCACTCTCGCCTTCGCTCGTTCTTTTATCTGTTTGAAAGTCAAATGACCGTTCTTAGTGTCTTACAAATCCTCTGGGTGATTTCCGCAACGGGTTTAATTATTTTAATTATGCTGCACAGTCCCAAAGGGGATGGAATTGGAGCCATCGGCGGACAGGCCCAGCTTTTTACGAGTACCAAAAGTGCTGAAGTCACCCTCAACCGAATTACCTGGACGCTGACCCTGCTGTTTATGGGAATTACGGTCATTTTGAGTGCTGGATGGGTTGGTTAGCTCGAAATTCAGTCCGATTCAGAAAAACACTTGGGTCGATCTTGAACCGATCGACCTAATTTGCTATGTTTAATTTTCGATCGCAGCTATCCCATCTCTACCCTACCCTCTACCTAGGACTGGTGGTGTCGATCGCGGTTTCGATTTTCATGGGTTCTGGTTTCATCGGGTCTGGGATATCATCGGTGGCTCAAAGCACTTTAGCAACCGATTTACAACCCGAAACACTCCTAAACGATATTCCCCTCCAGGCGCATCCCTTGCCCCCGATTTTGGAAGCGCGATCGAATGTTGATGACGAAGGGGACTATTTCGATCGCATCGAATCGACACCCGTCGGGGCATTAGTTTGGTCGGAATTTCCAGTTCGGGTTTACATTACCTCAGAAACAACATCCTCCTCCCCTGCCTGGGACAGTGCAGTGGCGGAGGCGGTCGCAGAATGGGCGGTCTATTTCCCCCTCGAAATTATCGATCGCCCGGAACTTGCCGATATTACCATCGCCCGAAAACGCCCTCCTCCCCAACGTTTGCCCGATGGTGATATTCGCGCTCGCTCGGCTCTGGCTCAGTACGAACTGTACGTCCGCCAAGATGAGACTGGTACTCAAGCAAAGCTCGCCCATCGATTTGAAATTACCATTAATCCCACTCAGTCGGGAGACTACGCCCGGTCTGCCGTCCGCCACGAACTCGGTCATGCCTTGGGGATTTGGGGTCACTCTCAGCTCGAAACCGACGCGCTGTATTTTTCTCAAACCCGCACGCCCCCAACAATTTCCGATCGCGATCTCAACACCCTCAAACGAATTTACGAACAACCGACGCGCTTGGGATGGTGGGTGGCGAGGGAATTATCGCAACCGCCACGTTCGTTAAGACACAGGTAAAGATGAGCAGGGGGAGCTGGGGGGAAACGGGAGTACCGGGGAGATGAGGGAACAAGGGAGAATTATTAATTGTACTTTCCCCTATTCCCTCCGATCCCTTTCTCGGTCTTCATCCCGAAACAGTCTTATCCAAAACCGAGGTTAAAATCCGTAACCCACGCTGAAGTGAAACCCGTCATCTTGAGCGTTTTCGCCGCGATCGTCGAGATCTATCAAGGGAATCCCGTAATCGAGGCGGATGCGGAAACCGGGTTCGGGTTCCCAGGACAGTCCTAACCCCGCACCCACTAAAAATCGCTGCTCCAGTTGAGGATTGTCTGGCTTGTTAAATACGTTCCAAACTCCCCCAGCATCGATAAACGGTATCAGTTGAAAGACGGGCAAGCCCGCCGCATCTCGAGCAAGGGTAATTCGATCTTCGACGGAAAAGCGGAATCCATTATCTCCCGATCGAACGTTTTGTCGGTATCCCCGCAAGGATAACCCTCCACCGATGACAAATTGTTGGGAGGGAAGCAGGGGATCGGGGGTCAGTTGCACGTCGAGCTGAGTAATCAGCAAATGGTTGTCGCCCAGCCGTTGTACTCGTTGCGCTTGACCGAGCCAACTCACGAACTGTCCGTCGGCAATGGTGCTTTCATTTTGGGTGGCATCGAACAAACTCGTACCCACTCGAAAGAGCGATCGCAATGCCCAAGCGCCTTGAAGATCGCGGCGAACGTAGTCTTGACCGAATTGGAACACGCTAGTACGAGTCACTCCTCTGTCATCGGGACCATCCCCAAAAGGCGTTGGTCCTGCCAAGGTAAAGGTTTGACCGTCTTGAAAGGTAAAACCCCAACTCAGGGCAAATTCTTCTCGAGGCGATCGCACTAACGGCTGACGAAAATTAATTTCGTAGAGTTCTCGTTCTCCGCGAATCCCAAGAGTTTTGAAAGGCTCCTGAATGGCTCGGTTGCGGTTGGGAGCCGCTCGCAAGGTCAGGGTTCCCTCCATCGCATTTAAAGGAATGCGGTAGGCAAAATCAAATACATCCGTTCCTCCGGCTGTAGTCCGGTTGTATCCAGCGCTAAATTCATCCCCGATCCCGGTAATATTGCGAAATCGAACGTTGGAGGATATACGCTCGGACCCAACGCTGGGGGGAGAGTAGTTATCGATCCCCAAGAAGCCGCCAAATCTCAAAGCTTCTGTAACTCGGACGATCAGGATGCTTTCTCCTACATCGTCTCCGGCCCGCAAACTCGCTTCGACGCTCTCGAATAGGGAGTTTGCCCGCAGCAATCGCAATTGGTCTTCGAGTTGGGCGGTATTGAGGGGAGTTTTGGCTCCCAGCTCGATCCGACTGGTAATGTAAGACTCGTTGAGATGCTCGGTTCCCTCCACTTCGATGTCGGAAAGGCTTCCTTCAATGACGCGAATTTCCACCACCCCATCGACAATCTCTTGATCGAGCAAGATCGCTCTGGAGGTAATGAAATCACGATCGAGGTACATTTGGGTAATTCGATCGGCGACAGTCCGCAAATCTTCGATGGTCACTTCCGTACCCTCGAGCGGTGCGGTGAGAGGCTCTAAATCTTCAGCCGTCAAAATGCTACTGCCGACGACCTCGATCTTTTGCACCACGAAACTGGGACTGGCTGGTGTTTCTTCCCCCGACTCTACTTCGGCTGGTGGAGAGGCTTCTGTTGGTTGTGTGGGGGGCGGACTTCCATCGGCAGGACTCTCCTCGGTATTCGACCCTGTATTCGGCTCTGAGTCTGGAGATACTTCAAGGGGTTGAGAGGGGATTGAGGGGTCGGTTTCCGATGGCGTATCTTCTGCTGGCGTTTCTCCATCGAGTTGCTTGGGGAGAGTATCTCGGAGAGGGGAATCGGGAATGATTTCGATGGATGAACTGTCGAGCGAGGAAGATGGGGAGAGGGGTTGAGGCGATCGGGTCTTGAATGGCTTGGCGGTTTTGCGATCGACAACGCTTCGATGGGAGGGATTGACATTGGATGCTTTGACCCAACCCGGTTCGATCGCGATCGTGGATTTAGAACTTTCGAGAGCGACTGCCGCTTTAGGAACGAAACTTACCCCGAGCAATAATAATTTTAAAACGGCAAAAGACCGCATTCGGACAGTGTTGGAAGACTTTTCCATGGACTATTTTCCCCTCTTGGCGTTCAACTCGATCCACCCTATGAAATTAGCCTAAATAAGGGTGAATTGGAGGTCAATTTTTGAGAAAACGGTAAGGTCTTATCTTTAATTCGACCGCTTCGATATTCAATCGGGAGCAATTCGATCGCCGAAGACCGAGATTTTGGCTCGGGGGCAAGCCTTGAGCTATTGGCTGTTAGCCGTCAGCGTCAAACAGGCCCGAAGCGCGGACTATTTCAACGGACTCGCACACCAAAGACTGGAGTTTCGAGTTCGGACTTCAGAATCCGTACCTTGGGAGCTGTTGCCTCAGAAGCTGTCTCGAACCCAGGGGGAACGATACCCCGGTTGGATTATACATACAAGTATCAAACCCGCAACTGGCGACTACTATAAATGAAACGAATGCTTGCGGCAAAAGAACTCGAATTAACTCCATCAAAAATTACTCGATCTCCATCAGGTGGAAAAACCGGAAAACGCCGAATCTTCAAGTTGAAATATCGATCTCGACTTATGATACCCTAGTAAAGTTGTCTAATCTCGCACATCTAGGGAATCGGGTGTTTCTGTTTGCAGAAATGCGCCTAGATGGAGGATTAACCCGATCGTAGGAGTACAAATTATATGCCAGTTGTTTCATTGGCTCAGTTACTAGAGTCAGGGGTTCACTTCGGTCACCAAACCCGTCGCTGGAATCCTCGCATGGATCGCTATATCTTCACCGAGCGAAACGGGGTTCACATCATTGACTTGGTGCAAACCGCTCAGTTGATGGAAGAGGCATACGAATACATGCGTAATGCTGTCGAAGCTGGTAAGAAAGTTTTATTTGTCGGTACCAAGCGCCAAGCCGCCGGAATTGTCGCTCAAGAAGCCGCGCGCTGCGGTGCGTATTTCGTGAACCAGCGTTGGTTGGGAGGAATGCTTACCAACTGGACGACGATTAAAATGCGCGTCGATCGCCTCAAAGAATTAGAAGCGATGGAAGAATCCGGGGCCATGGATTTGCGACCGAAGAAGGAAGCGTCCATGCTGCGCCGGGAACTGGGCAAGCTTCAGAAGTACCTCGGCGGCATTAAATCGATGCGGAAGATTCCCGATATTGCCATCGTCGTCGATCAACGGCGAGAGTACAACGCGGTACAGGAATGTCAAAAGCTCGATATCCCGATCGTCGCTTTGCTCGATACCAACTGCGATCCCGATGTGGTGGACGTTCCCATTCCTGCTAACGATGATGCCATTCGTTCGATTAAGCTAATACTAGGAAAGTTAGCTGATGCGATCTATGAAGGTCGTCACGGTGAGTTAGAAACTCTATCCGAAGAGGACTACGAGGATTACGCAGCAGAAGACTACGAAGATGAAGAAGAGCTAGATCCGAGTACATTGAACTCGGATGGTAGCCAGAAGGACCAAGATAGCGAGTCCACCGATGCTCAGGTCAGCAGCGAATCCATCGATGCTCAGACCAGCAGCGAGTCCATCGATGCTCAGACCAGCAGCGAGTCTACCAATGCTCAGACCAGCAGCGAGTCCACCGATGCTGAGACCAGCAGCGAGTCTACCGATGCTGAGACCAGCAGCGAAGAGGAGTAAAACTACAGGAAACCAAGCAAGATGGCACAAATATCGGCAAAACAAGTCAAAGAACTCCGCGATAAAACCGGCGCGGGAATGATGGATTGCAAAAAAGCCCTGGGGGAAACCGACGGAGACCTCGAAAAGGCGATCGACTGGTTGCGTAAAAAAGGAATTGCCTCTGCCGGAAAGAAAGAAGGTCGAGTTGCCGCAGAAGGACTTGTGGGTAGCTACATCCATACTGGCGGTCGGGTTGGTGTCTTAGTTGAAGTCAACTGCGAGACGGACTTTGTTGCCCGAGAGGAACAGTTCCAGACCTTGGTGCGCAATATCGCCATGCAAGTTGCGGCTTGTCCGAACGTGGAGTACGTCAGCGTCGATGAGATTCCCGAAGAAATGGTCGCTAAGGAAAAAGCGGTGGAAATGGGTCGGGAAGACCTAGCTAATAAGCCCGAAAACATTCGCGAAAAAATCGTCCAGGGTCGGATCGAAAAACGCTTAAAAGAGCTATCTTTGCTCGACCAACCTTTCATTCGCGACCAAAATGTTTCGGTTGAAGAGTTAGTTAAAGAAACCAGCGGTAAGCTTGGCGAAAAAATTAAAGTTCGTCGCTTCGTCCGATTTATTCTCGGAGAGGGAATTGAGAAGAAAGAATCGAACTTTGCTGAAGAAGTTGCGGCCCAAACGGGTGGTAAATAACTCGGGTTGACGGACTTAAAAGTCTCGCTCGAAGAAAATAAATTGTGAGTTGAGGAGGAAGAGATAATCTGACTTCTCAACTTGTCTTTAATGAGGGGTAAGCATTCAGCCATCAGCCGTCAGCCATCAGCTAATTTCAAGTGTCTTTAAAATTGAGTGCGTTGAAATAGCTAGCTCTTCGATTTCCTTTGAAGCCGATTGCTGAATAGTTTGCGAGGAAATAAATCAAACACGAGATCGCCGATATCTCTTGCACTCTTTGACCGACGTGCTATATTGTTAATCTTTAGTCCTCTATTACCCATATCGTCATAGATGAGCGGATCGCTTGAGCGGATCGATCGAGATGTAGCAGCTCTAGAAGAAGCACTCTCGACCATGGCCTCGGAGTTCGGTCGTGCCTATGCTAATTATCTAGGCGCTTTGGGACAAGCAACGCGCAAACAATTGGTCTTGGCTTGCTTTCATCTCTGCACTCAGGGATATCCCGACTCTTTCTTAAAACTAACTTTTTCTCAACGGGAACAATTACAAAAAGAGATTCGCCAGCTTGCCATTGCCGGTCAAGAACAGTTGGAGAATATGCTCTCCCCAGAGACATTAACAGTTCGCTCTCCAGCACCTCCTGCGAAGGATTCAGATCCCATAGAAAATCCCACAGAAAATCCCACAGAAAACTTCACAGAAGATGGGGAAACCACGATCGAACCGCAATTAAATGAAATTGACGGGGAAGTGAATCCCGTTGAGGATTTACCGAGTAGCACGCCGGATATACAGGAGGCAATTGCCCCGGAACAGCTCATTAATTGGCAAAAACAAGTGGAAGCGGCGATCGGACAGGTTTTGCAAACACTCTCGAATCAAGCCAATCGTCTCTTACAAAAATCGGACGTGCTGCCGAGTAAGTTACCCGCTCCAGTTCCCGACGAAGCCAAGGCTGAAGCGGTTGATGCCGTCGGCAGTCCGCCCAATTTACTGAACTTACTCGTCGAAACTGAAAATACCGATCTTCCGGGAGGGAAACCCAAAATTACGGAAATTGTGGCGATCTATCTCCGGTTGAGCGAACTTGAGTTTGGGGAAGCAAATGTTAGTGCGTGGCGCACTCAGATTCGCCAACTTTCTCACCGATTGAATTCACTGGGACAGCAATATTACCAGAAACGCCAAGAACAAGTTGTTGCTCGAGCCCAATCAGCTTGGCGCTCTAGTTGGTTTGAGGACTAAAATGTCCGTTCGGGAACGAACCCTAACTCGATCGAACTTTGGATGGGCGAGCTGATACTCAACCTGACTCTCGAGATGACAGTTCGATCGCCGTCGAGTAGGACGGTACATTCGATCGCACAGTTAGATTTAAGGATATATTTAAGGACTTGCGACAAGTTGAATTCGTCCCCGATCCATTTCTTCCATTAAAAGCTCTAGAGCTTCGTAGTCTACATCTGAAATATACCCCAGCCGAGTTAGCTCGTTATTAATCTCATTTTCGAGATCGGGTGTTAAGCGCTTGATATATAGAGCTTTTTCTACAAGGTGACGGATGGCTACAGTTGCTTTCATCGGACATCGGAAGAATGCTGTTACCCCTATCCTCCGATGAATTTCTAGTTCGTTTTGCGATCGAGATGCCTGTCGCGCTGTGATTTAGATCGCTGTGTGGCGATCGGTTTTCTGCATTGTTGAAACTGAGTCGTAAAAATCGAAGCGAATCAGAGGACTTAGATCTGGATCGTACGCCCGATCGAGTTAAAGTGCAACATATGACCTCCGGATATTACACCATTGTAAAAGCAGAAATTATCGACTGTGGTATGGTCGTACACATTTTCTCACATCGCTTTCTGAAAACTTTACAAAACGGTCAACGAAAGCAAAGTTTAGACAAACTGGCACAAAAACCCCCCCCAGAGAAAATTTTATCGTTTATGTTTATACCATCGTATTTGAATAATCTAATCTTCTAAAGGAACTAGAACGATGCAAGCTCTTCCCCAAGAATCCAAAACCACCATCATGAAGCTACAGGGTCACATTAATGCTGATAACGCCCACGAGCTACACAATCAACTGACTACCGCTGTTTCGGGTACGGAAGCCCCAATGGTGCTTGTTGACATGGAAGAAGTTGAATCTCTCGATAGTGCAGGTTTGATGGCGTTTGTTTCTGCCATGAGTGCCTCTAAAAGCACCGGTCGCAGAGTCAGCCTCCGCTCCGTTTCTCCTTCCGTTAGAATTATGTTTGAACTGACCCAGCTCGATCGCGTTTTTGATATTGAAGATCGCGGCTCTAAAGTTGGTGCAGCCATAGCCTAGTGGCTGGCGCGATTGTTTTTTGGGTTCTAATCGTTAAATTGGGTTTTATATTAACCCGATCGCCCTTTTTTCACTGGTTCTCTCTTTCTCTCTATTGTTTGAATTTTCTATATCTACTCTCTATGCTAGAGCACGCGGCATCATCTACTGTGATGCCGCGTATTTGTTTGAGTACCGATCGAATCTCAGCTTGCAATATGGCGCTTCTCCCACAAATCTCCCCCATCGCTGAGAGGACAACATCTCGGTTAATCGAAGTGGGTTAATCGAAGTAAAATAACGTCACGACTCGGCGTTGCTCTTCTGCATCTCGACAAGTTTGCAGTAAAGTATGGCTGTCGTGGAAGGCAAAGCAGATGAGTTGCTGGCATCGAGACACGATTTCCAGGTTGCATAAAGCACTCGCTTCGGCCAAAGACAAACTATTATTTTCGTGATTTTCGACCAAGTGCATCACCTGGTCTAATGCCGTGCGAGACTCTTGGGGCTGACGATCGAGACTTTGAGGGAGAATCACGGTTAACAGGTTAGGATCGGCTCGCATCGCGCCCCGAATTGCTGCGAGGTTCGTTCCTGTAGCCCCGGAAGTAATTAAGCGATTCCCTCCCAAAACCAGGGCATAGCTCATCACCTCAATCAGATTTTGATGGGTGATGGGGACGTGGCGCGAGCCGAGTAGGGCGATCCGCTTCGAGCCAGATTGCTGGATCGTCGCCAGTTCCTGTAGAAATACATCAACTTTATCGGGGGTTTCTATGGATTGACTCAAAGACGGTATACAAAAGAAAGGAACAACCCCGTAATTCTATCAGACTGTACGCGCGAATTCTCGATTTTGCTCCTAATCCCACGACGATGTTAACGCTCTTTTACTGATGCTTTGCTTTAACGGGGTAGGCGCTCTTTTTCGATGGGTAAAGACTCGGGTAAAAACTTCCGAGAGGTTGAAGATCGAGGGGATTTATCGGCAGGAAATGCGGGAAGATTTTCACTTGAGGAGCTTTGCTCTGGGGATAGCCCTTGAGATGGATTTTGAGCCGGAGGTTTCTTCGGATTGGGACCCGGCGAGTTAGAAGGTGGAGTCGGCTGGGGGGAAAACTCGGGTTCGGGAAGTTCGGGTGCGGGCGATTGGGGCGGTACGGGTTTTTCGGTGTTGCCTTCAGAGGGAATATCTTCTGGGGTTGGCGTTTCGGGCAACGTTTCGATGTTGGGATTCGGAGCGGTTAACTCAAAGGGAATCGTCACTTGTTGGGTTGGCGAGTCCGGGGTGAGCTTTTGCTCGGCCCAAACTCGAGCGCGTTCGAGGGCGATTCCATCTAAACGATCGCTCCCTGTAGTAACAACCAGTTGGGGTATTGTCCCTTCCGGGGTAACGGTAATCTCGACTACCGCCTCTGATGCCAACACCGATAGCTCTTCGGGGGAAAGACCGAGGTCGGCTGCGGCATAGAAGTGTGGTTCGAGTACCGCAATCTCTATTTCTGTATCGGGTTGAGTGTCAGCACTCGCAAGGTCTTCAATCTCGAGCTGTTGTTGTTCCTCAGACCCTTGGGCATTCAACATCGAGCTGTTTTCATCGAAAACCAGCACGAATTGATAGACTTGTTCCCCATCTTGGGCGGGAAATCCCATGGCTAAATTAAGCTCGATCGCCTTTTGGAGAATTGCATTGTCCGCACCTTCAAGTAATTCCCACTCGATCGCATTTCCATCGGCATCCACTCGAACGATAACCGGGTACTCACCGCGAATCGCATCAAGGGAAACTGTTGGCGGAATTCCACCGAGAACGGCAAGAATCACTGGGTCGGTTGGAGAGTTTTCGGTTTCGCTACCGCTTGCGGCCTGGCTCTCTTCCGATGAATTCTCCGTATCTGGATTTTCTCCTACTCCTGGAAGTTTTTTGGGATCTTCGGCAACTTGGAGTTTTTCTTTTTGCCGATCGGATTCTAAGTCATCTGGAGAAAGCTCGTCATCGGCATAGAAGTTGTTCTGATGCCCGAACAGATACGACCAATCATCAGGGGGATAAAAGTTGTCGGGGACGTAAGAGTAATCGATACCGCTATCGCCCGTACTGACACTACCTTGAGACTCTGACGTTCCCTCGCCCGATGGCGCATTCGAGCCGAAGAAATATCCTAACGGTGAGGGGGGCAAACCATCTCCCGAATTGGTCGAAGATCGCGAAGACCTTGATGTCCTCGGTCCGTTCAAGGAGGGAAGATTGCCGACCATATTGGAGTTCGGCGGCAGTCGGCGGACGGGTATGGTACTCGGGGAGGGCAAGCGCCGTACTTCCTCGGGGGTCAGTTCGACTAAATTCGTTTCCACCATTCGGGTTGACCCTGGCGAATTACCCAACCCATTCGGAGACACCAGCGCAAAACCCACTCCGACAACTCCATGCAACCCTAAAGATGCAGCGATCGCCGCATAGGTCGGTTGGCGCAACGTTCCGGCGAGCTTCTTCGACACCAGAGGCAGGCGGAGAATTGAGGCGATTTTATTGGGGCGATCGGCTGAAGACATAGCGAAAGACCTGCAATCGAGAAAGTTAGAATAAGAATTCGTGTAGGTATATTAAAGAGAATATTGATAGTCTAGCAATGTTCCGTGTGAGTATTGGGGGGTTTTCCGCCTTCTCGGGGACCAGAAAACTACTCAGTCGCCAAAAAACCCGGTTCGATGAGAAAACCGGGTCTGGTGAAATCATTTTAATAGTTTAACGCGATCGAACAACGATCTAATCGAGATAACCCATCAGGGCGTTGGGATCGTCGATCTCGTTCGATGCCACCGGGCGATTTCCCATGGAGGTGTAGACTTCGCTAATGGCTAAACCACTCGCGGCGATCGGACGCTGTCCCGAAGAGTCGATCGTCCCGCATACTTGCAAGCCACTCGAAAAAATCGGACGCTCGCCGCCCACTGCTGCAAAAGTTTCGGTAATATGATACTGACTGACGGAGATCGGACGATTTTGAGGCAAATCGCTTGCCGGACGCATCCGAACGCTGAGGGATTTGGTCGCTTTGGAGTTGTCAGCAACAGCTAAAGCGCTCGCAGGCTCTTTGGTGGAGTTTTCCGCCGCCGGAGCTTCGTCAGTTTGACCGTTCGCGCTACTTTTCGTGCTTTTCGCGGTGCGGTTTTTCGTGTTCTTGCTGTCTTCGAGAGTATTGGTTGGACTCATATCCCTATTTTCCTCAAATGGATGGGTGTTATGCTCGGTACTTCAATGAAACTGCCGAGCGCCGAGAGGACTTCCTCAGACGGTCGCGAGCCTGGACTGCGGTGGACGAACGAAACGAAACGGACGCGCAGACTTGCGATCGCGATCGGGATCGGGTTGTTAGATCGGCTTCCGCATAATTTTATTATTCTTTAATGATTCTTGTAAAGGATTTTCAACTTTAATATATAAAAATATACAATTACTTCGATAACCTATAATAACTTCAAACGGCGCTCGCTCCAAAAAACGCATTTTCCGGTACAATTTAAAGTCTTAAAATTATTTTTGTACGATAAACCGAGTTCAACCCGCTCGTTCCCTTCAATCCTGCCATTTCTCATGAAACCATTTCATCTCAAAGCCCCCTTTCAACCCACCGGCGACCAACCTCAAGCGATCGCCCAACTCGTTGACAGTTTAAAAGCCCAAAATCAATATCAAACCTTACTCGGGGCGACGGGAACCGGAAAAACCTTTTCGATGGCTAGCGTGATTGAAAAAATAGGCAAACCAACGCTAATTCTCGCCCATAATAAAACCCTTGCCGCTCAACTTTGTAATGAATTTAGACAGTTTTTCCCCGAAAACGCCGTCGAGTATTTTATCAGCTATTACGACTACTACCAACCCGAAGCTTATATCCCCGTCACCGATACCTATATCGAAAAAAGTTCTTCAATTAACGATGAAATTGATATGCTGCGTCACTCAGCAACTCGATCGCTTTTCGAGCGGCGCGATGTCATTGTGGTTGCCTCCATTAGCTGTATTTACGGTTTAGGAATGCCCGTCGAATATCTCAAAGCTTCAATTCCCTTAAAAGTGGGGATGGAAATCGACCCGCGCAAGTTTTTGCGAGAGCTAGCAAACATTCAATATACCCGCAACGATTTAGACTTAAGTCGGAGTAAATTTCGCGTCAAAGGGGATACGATCGAAATCGGTCCGGCTTACGAAGATCGGATGATTCGGATCGAACTCTTTGGCGATGAAATTGATGCCATTCGTTACGTCGATCCCGTCACTGGAAAAATCATCCAAAGTATCAATGCGTTAAATATTTATCCCGCCCGTCACTTCGTCACTCCTCAAGAGCGATTGGAAGCCGCTTGCGATGCCATTGAAGCCGAACGCCTGCGGCAGGTTTCCCAACTCGAACGAGACGGAAAATTAATCGAGGCCCAACGCATCGACCAGCGTACCCGTTACGACCTGGAAATGTTACGAGAAGTGGGATATTGTAACGGGGTCGAGAACTATTCCCGCCATTTAGCCGGACGGGAAGCCGGGGAACCACCAGAATGTTTGGTGGATTACTTTCCCGAGGATTGGTTGCTGGTGGTGGATGAGTCCCACGTTAGCGTGCCGCAAATTCGGGGGATGTACAATGGCGATCGCGCCCGCAAGCAGGTGTTAATCGAACATGGGTTCCGCTTGCCCAGTGCCGCCGATAACCGTCCCCTAAAAGCCGAAGAATTTTGGTCGAAAGTCAAGCAATGCGTCTTCGTCTCCGCCACACCGGGGAATTGGGAAATGGAGAAATCCGACGATCGCATTATCGAGCAAATTATTCGACCGACGGGGGTCGTCGATCCCGAGGTGTTCGTGCGGCCGACGGAAGGGCAAGTGGACGATTTGTTGGGGGAAATTCAACAACGCAGCGATCGCCGAGAACGGGTTTTGGTGACTACCCTCACCAAGCGGATGGCCGAAGACCTCACCGAGTATTTTCAAGATCGGGGGGTGCGGGTGCGCTACTTGCATTCGGGGATTACCTCCATCGAACGAATCGAAATTCTCCAGGCCCTGCGTCAGGGGGAATTTGATGTTCTGATCGGGGTGAACTTGTTGCGGGAGGGATTGGACTTACCGGAGGTATCTCTGGTGGCGATTTTAGATGCGGATAAAGAAGGGTTCTTGCGAGCAGAACGATCGCTGATTCAAACCATCGGTCGCGCGGCCCGGCACGTTCGCGGACAAGCGATCCTCTACGCCGATCGTTTAACCGATAGTATGGCAAAGGCGATCGGAGAAACCGAACGTCGCCGCCAAGTGCAACTGGCTTACAACCAAGAACACGGCATCACGCCACGATCGATCGTCAAACAAGCGGATAACTCGATTCTGGCGTTCCTCGAGATTTCCCGACGCTTGAATGCCAAAGAACTCGAAATTGCTTGCGAGAATACCGAGGAGATTCCCCTCGACAAAATCCCGGAACTGGTACGCCAGTTGGAAGCGCAAATGAAAGAAGCGGCGACTAAACTCGAATTCGAGGAAGCGGCAAAATTACGAGATCGCATCAAGCAATTGCGAGAGAAGTTGTTGGGTCATTAGCTTTGGAGGCAGGGGGAGCTTCGGGGGCAGGGGGAGCTTCGGGGGCAGGGGGAGACAAGGAAGAATGCGCGTATTCTGCATTCATTCCCCCGTTTCCCCCGTTTCTCCCCTCTCCGCGTCCCCCCATCTCCGCGTCTCCGCGTCCGACTACCGTCCCATATTCCGCTTCATCTGTTCGAGTTCTTCATCGGCTTCCCAGCGCTCGAAGACTTGTTCGAGGGGGTCGGTGCTGCCGTAAATCGTGCGTCCGGTACTGGTTGACGCTTGATTCCAACCCGCATCCCAACTGCTCTGGGACTGGGTTCTAGCGCGGTCGGCGTTCACTTGTGCGGCTTTAGCGCGGATTTCCTGGCGGCGCGTTTGAATTTTATCTTGCAGTTCCTTGGCTTTGACCGCTCGCTCTTTCACCCCTTGCATTTGCCCCCAAAGCTGGTTTCCCTGGCGCAGGAGGGAGGCTTCTCGTTCTTCGGCAGCGCGGACTAAATCCTCCCGATTGGCAGCTTTGGCTTTATTGACGCGAACGTGCCAGCGTTGAATTTCTTGGGCGGTTTCGAGGATTTGGTCTTCGAGTTGCTTTTCTTTGAGTTTCAAATCGCCGATCAGCCGCAGAGTGCCTTCCTCTTGTTCCCGCAATTGTTCGTCGAGGGCTTGCAACTCGAGGTGCGGGTGCGAGCGCAAAAATTCTTCGAGGCGGGTTTCGAGAAATTTACTCAGGTCGTTAAATAAGCCCACAGTTTAGCTCCCAGGTGCGATCGGCGATCGGTAACAACAGAAAATGAGAATGAAGAGACTCTTACAATTCTAATTCTCCATTCTCATTTTGCCTATGGAGCTGGTTGTCTTTGCGCGCCTAGAGCGAACCGAGATAGCATTCAGCCGTCAGCTCTCAGCTTTGGGCAAAACCTGGGTAAAACTCGCTTGTGTTTTTGCCAAGAGTCTTAACTAACCGCCGTCTAGAACTGCTGACCGACGTAAACCGATCGCACTTCTCCATTGCGGCGAACCACCGCTTGTTGGTTGCTCACTTCCACCAACGACCAACCGCTCGCACCCACGCTTTCGCCAACGTTGATGCGCTGAGCGACACCGTTAATTTCAAACAAA
>JAXHUC010000109.1:0-22166 GCA_034189805.1 Cyanobacteriota bacterium | reverse complement strand
TCTTTTTCTCGCTTGAGCCATAAATCTAACGTATTTCGACTGATTTTTAGCAAACGACAGATTTCTATTTTTCGCTCTCCTCTCTTGACGGCTGCGATCGCTTTTTGTCGAAAATCATCACCATAAGGTGCAGGCATTGTTTCTCATGAACTTGGAACGACTCTGGATTTATTATATGTCCTAATGCATTTGCGTAGTGCTATAGCAAAAATAATCGTTCCCAAAGGATTGCGCTGGGTTACCATATAATCGGGAACACCGAATAAGTCATCATCGTAAGTTAAACGTTGATGACTCCAGAGGGTGCGTTGGTGGCGATAGGATTTCCAAACTTCATATTCAAATTGCCGGAGAAATTGGTTCCCAAAGAAGCCAGGGAGATGCGTACTGCGGATTGGGGATTGCCTATCGCAAAGCCAGACAGTTCGATCGGGCGATCGCAACTTATGAAAATGCCTTAGAAGTTTTTCAAGAACTACAAGTTCCAGCGAACGAAGCTCGCGCCTTAGTTGAGTTAGTTCGAGCCTATCTTGAAGGAAATCGCAGTTCGATCGAAACCCTCCAGAACTATCTTCAACGAGCAGAAAAGATCGGGATGGATTTAAGCTTGCCATTACTGGCTGAGGTACGGCAGCTACAAGCGGAACTCAAAGATTGAAAAGCGTACGAAAACTTGGTACAAGTTCCCCTTGAAATCCGATAAAGCTATTCCACCACACCCTTGAAACAACGCAAAATAGTTGCCAAAATTCTCCCTATTCTCAATAAGTTGGGGTTATTCTCAGTGAAATTTGTCTCGCGATCGAATTTTTGACCTAAATAATTGCGATCGCTTATAGCCGTCGCCACGATGGTTAAGACAGCCCTATGGGTGAAGCGTTTGGGGTGTATTAGCCATCCGCATCGATATCGATCGAGTCGATGAAATGGTAGCCACCGAACCTAGCCAGCATTCGCATTGTGACATAGAATAAGTGCGCGTTCGATTTCCCGTTCGGTCGAGATTGGGGTCGAAACGCCAGATTTCCGGGGCGATCGAGTTATATCCTCGATCTAGATGCATACTCCAAACGATGACTAAAATTCACTGAAATTGGAACTCTACCAGTTCTCGATCGTTCTATGCACAATAAACGATCGGCTAGTGTTCGAGGAGGCGCGCTATGACCCCTACTCCCCCCACTCCCCCGCAGCCCGAGTCCGGTTCCGATCGGTCTTTCGGTCGTCGCCTGCTCGATTTTGCCAAACGCCCCGCTTCCATTATTGCACTGAGTATTTTGGGGTTGGCGGTGACTGGGGGCTATATCGCGATTCGGCTGCTGGTTCCCCGGCTGGTTCCGGGTTTGGTGGAGACGCAACTGGAGGATTTGCTGAATCGAGATGTGGAGATTGGAGAGATCGATCGATTTTCCTGGACGCTGACGGGGGTACGGTTGGGGGAAACGACGATCTATCCGAGCGAAGCCGATGAGTTGGAAGTCTTTGTCAAAGCCATCGAAGTCAATTTCAATCCCCTTCCCCTAGCGACGGGGAATTTACCCATTCGCCTGACGCTGGTAGAACCGAAACTCTCCGCAGCCGAAGATGAAAACGGGAACTGGGCGAAACTGGAGTTGAATATTCCCGAAAGCGAAGGGGAACCGACGATTGACATTCAACCGGACGTGCGGATTCGCGATGCCGAAGTTTCGCTGTTACCGTTTGGGGCAACTCGTCCGATCGTTATTGAAGCCGATGGTTTTACCCAAATTCAAGAACGAAATACGTTAGGGCGATACGATTTGACGGTGAAGATTGCCGGGGGAGAGGTTGCCATCGCCGGGGAAAGTCGCCTCGATACCCTGCAAACCAAAGCCATGGTTCGCCTCAACGAGGTACAACTTGCCCAATTGAGTCCCCTCCTACCCCCCGATATTCCCATTCGGATCGAAGATGGGGAAGTGGGGGGAAATTTGAATGTGGAACTTCCCAGCGTCGAGGAGTGGCAGTCGGCAACTTTGCAAGGAGTTCTCCAACTCGAAGATTTTACCGCCGAAACCGACGTTTTGACTCAACCCGTTACCGCCAGCGGGTTGTTGCGTTTTCTCGGACAGCAGGTGGTTATCGATGCTTTTCGGGGGGAAGCCGGGGATGTGGCGGTGGAAGTAGGGGGAACGGTGGATTTGGAGTCGGGGTTGGATGTCAATATCGACGTACTCCCGTTTAATTTGGCGAGGGCTGCTGAGTTGGTGGCGGTGGAACTTCCCGTGGGGATTGAGGGGGATATTGAAGCGGGGGCGGAAATTACTGGGGAGTTGGAAAATCCGAGTATTTTCGCATCCGTTCGCAATCGAGATGAAATTGACATCGACGTGACGGCATATGCCCCGGTGGCGGTGGCGGTGTTGGAAACGCAGGTAGATGTTGCCACGACTTTAAACGATGTTTCGGCGGCATTGGAAGAGGAAGACTATACCGGAATTGAAGCCAATGCCGATGTCGAATTAGGAATTAATGAAGGGACGATCGAAATTGGCACAATTGTTGAAGAGGGAAATGTTAGAACGGTAATCGAATCGAGTTCGATTGCCCTCAATCCAATATTAGGAGATATCCTCCCGGATTTTCCCGTTGCCTTGGCATTACTCGGGGCAAATATCGAAGCGGAAGCGGAAATTGAAGAATTAATAGCGGCGGCTTCAGAGTCGGACTTTTCCGGTTTGCAAGCGGATGTAGAAGTTGACCTAGCAGCGAATGAAAATCCGATCGCGATCGATACGCAAATTGACGACGGGACGGTGGATATTGCTGTCAATTCGGGATTTATCGAATTAAGTAATTTCTTCGATAACTTACTGCCAGATTTTCCCCTCGATTTAGCCGTTACCAATACCGATATTACCGCCTCAGCAGAGATTGAAGAAGTTCTGACTGCCCTAGAAACGCAAGATTTAACGGTTCTCGATGCCGATGTCGATGTGGGTTTGATTGCCAATGAGGGAGAAATCGAGATCGATACCGTCGTCACCGAAGGGGTTGTAGATGTGGCGGTGAATTCGAGTGCGATCGATTTAACGAATATTGCCAACTACTTCGCTCCCGATATTCCTATTTCTCTCGCCCTATTCGGTGCAAATCTAACGGCTTCGACCGAAATAAACGACTTATTAGTTGCTGTTGAAACCCAAAACTTTGACGGAATTAATGCCAATGCTGACCTCCAATTAGCCGCAAACGAAGGTAATATCGATATCGAGACCCAGGTCAGTTCTGGCAACATCGACACGACGATAAATTCTCGAGAAATTCAACTGAATCCCTTCGTTCCCGACCTCCCGGTTGCTGTTGCTTTACAAGAGAGTCAAATCGATTTGGAAACGTCGATTTCCCAGCTACTTGTTGCCGCCGAAACTCAAGATTTCACCGGGCTGAGTTTGAATGCCGACACCCTACTGGGAGTGAACGACGGGACGGTGAATGCTAACGCCCGGATTGAGGGGGGGGCGGTGGATGTAACTGCCGATATTAGCGCGATTTCGGTGGAGAACCTCCTCCCGGATTTACCCGTTGCCGTTAGCTTCCTCGGCGGACGAGTGGATGTGAATACCTCCCTTGATGCCCTGACTGCTGCCGCCCAAACCCAAGACATCGCCGGACTCAATACCAACGCCGACTTGCAACTTGCCGTCAATGGCAGCCCCATCAACGCCAACGCCCGCATTGGAGAAGGTGGAGTACAACTCGCTGCCGATACCGGCCCCATCGCCCTAGATGCCTTCCTCCCCGACTTACCCGCCTCCGTCGCCCTCCTCGATTCCAACATTCGCTTAGACAGCGATTTGAGTACCTTGCTCGCGGCGGCGCAGACTCAGGACTTTTCTGGGGTAAATGCCGATGCCGACCTGTTGCTGGCGGTTGCAGGGGGTCGTATCGATGCGATCGCCCGCCTCAACTCCGGCATTCTCGATCTCACTGCCGACACCACCGCCATTCCCCTGGGCAACCTCGTCCCCAACTTACCGATCGCCGCGACTCTCCTCGACTCCCAACTCAACGCCCGCCTGGGGTTGAACGCCCTTCTCGCGGCCGCCCAAACCCAAGACTTCAACATTCTCAACCCCGATATCTCCCTCAATGCCCGGTTGGGCGTGGGGGGCGGCATCGTCAATACCACCACCGAGATTGGTGGGGGCGGCTGGCAGACGGCGGTGGTTGCCGACGACCTCAATACCAGCCAACTCCTGCGCCAAGTCGCCACCCTCTCGGGCAACAAAGTCGCCACCAACCCACCACTCCCGCCCCTCAACGCCCAGATTGACCTCGCCGGACCCCTCGCCCCCCTCCTGGCATTGGGAACCGCCCCGATTCCCGTTCGCGCCAATACCATCGCCGTCCAACTGGGGCGAGAAACCGTCAATCTCAATGGCGATTTGGTATTGGATAACCTGACCACCGCCCCGGATATCAGTCGTTTGGATTTGGCGATCGCCGCCAACTACAATACAAGGCGACTGCCCCTGGCACAACTCATCTCCCAAGCCACCCTCGGCAACGCCACCGTCCCCGAAACAGTAGATATCAATGGCAGCGTCGAATTTGCCGGACGGTTGCAAGGGCGAAATCTGCTTAGCGACCCCCTCTCTCCGGGCAACGTTAACCTTACCGGAGACTTGCAACTGGCAAATCTGCGCCTGAACGACATTATTTTCGATCCGGTGTTGGCGGGAGATGTGGCGATCCGAACCGGGGATGAAATCGCCCTGGATTTGCAAGGAAATCGCGATCGCATCGCCGCCCGCCTCGAACCCTGCAATCGCCCCAACGCCTGCCTCCTCCCCTACCTCCCCGTTTCCTTCGACTTCCGCCAGGGCGAAGGCAGCAAAACGCCCATCATCGCCACAGGACGCAGAAGGGGAGATATACTCGATACCCGCTTGGAAAACTTTTCGGTCGCCTTGCTAAACATCGCCCCAGCCAGAGAGTTGGGCATTCGCGGAGTCGTCACCGGAAATGTTACCGCCGATGTCGCCCTCAATCTCTTTACCCTGGAAACCGTCGGCAGCGTCGCCGTTCGCCAACCGGGATTGGGCTACTTGCAAGCGGAAGCCTTTGCCGGGGATTTTGCCTATACCAACGGTCAGACTCGCCTCAACAACGCCTTCCTCGAAATCGGCAACAGCCGCTACGATGTGGAAGCGGGAATCGACTTAGATCTCGATCGCATCGCGGCTGGAGATTACGACCTTACCAACACTCCCATCTTCGCCCGCGTCAACATCGCCGAAGGCTACATCGAAGACCTCATCGCCCTGGGCAACTGGTTTAACATTCAAGACATCATCCAACGGGGGGGGCTGGGTTCTCCGAATCTGAGTGCCGAAAGCTTGGGTGTCCCTGCCGTGGGTTTGCCCGATAGCCCCCTAATTACCCAACTCAACCTTTTCGCCGCCATCAACGCCCGCCTCCAAGACCGGGCCGCCGAACTCCTCGCCGTCGGACCGCCCACCCAACTCGATATTACCGGCGGGTATACGGCCAACCTCGCCGTTGGGGGAACTTTTGGCAACCCTTCGGGAAGCGTCGAGTTCGATGCCGTCGATTGGCTGTGGCAGCCGCAACCCGAATTCTTGGCGATTAACGATCGCCTCGGACTGACCATCGAAGAAGGACGAACCATTCAAATCGATCGGATTATCGCCCGAGGCAACTTAGAAAACGGGCAACTCAGCATCCCCCAAGCCGAACTCCAAGTTGAAGATGCCGTCGCCTCCCTATCCGCCCAAGCCTCAGAAACTAACCTATCCGGCGGCGTGAAAGTGGAAAACCTCTCCCTCGATACCATCGGCAATTTCGTCGAGATTCCCCCCGATGTCGCCGCCACCTTGGAAGTGGGGGCCAACTTTGGCGGCAGTCCGGAAAATTTCCCGGAAAACCTGCAACTCGACGGCCAAGTGGCAATTATCGATCCGAGTTGGCAAGGGCAACCTCTCGATCCTCTCCTGGCCGAATTCGGCTACCGAAATGCCCTGTTTTCCTTCAATACCCTCGAACCCTCCTACATCGATATCGCCGCCCGATTCCCTTACCCCACCACCCCGGAAACCAACGATTTGGTCTCTCTCAACGTCAACGTCACCACCGAAGCCACCGAACTCCTCCCCGTCTTCACTCGCGGACAGGCCCAATGGGTGGGGGGGGATATGGCGTTGAACTTTGCCACGGAGGGACGCTGGAACTCTCAAACGGAAGACCCGCTAATCCTAGTTCCCGTTCTCCTGGGAAATGCCCGAGGGAACCTCAACCTCGCCGAAGCCACCCTAAAAACCCCCTTCCTCGAAGAAACCCTCACCCTCAACGGCGAACTCGATTTCGACCCGAGAACGATTACTGCCAACGATATCATCGGCGAATTTGGCGGCAGTACCCTGAAAATTTCCGGAGAATTGCCCACCCTCGTCCCGCGAGATGATGTCGAACCCTTCACCATCGCCCTCCAGGAAGGCGAATTGACCCTTAAAGGCTTGTTCGAGGGGGATTTGGGGGGAAACGTTCGGATTACCGGGGCGGCCCTAACCCCGACGATTTCCGGGGGCGTTCGCGTGGCGGACGGTAAATTCATCGTTCCCGTGGGTAATGCGGTCGATGCGGTGGATGTGATGGCTGGGGAAGGCAACCTAGCAGCGATCGCTACTTCTGAATTCGAGACCGAATCGAACGAACCGCAAGTGCTGCCGATTATTCCCACCTTCGATAATTTTAAAGTCATCGTCGGCGAGGGATTCCGCATCGAACGATCGCCGGTTCTCGATGTCCGCATTGAAGGGAAACTCGCCCTCAACGGCAGCATTTTCGATACCCAACTCCAGGGGTTGGAACCCGAAGGAACCATCGAAGTAACGCGGGGGGTTATCAGCATCCCTTTGAGTGAAACCTTGCTACTGCCGGGTCAGGGAAGTCAGGGGCGATTTTTCATCGTTCGCGATCGTCCCCAACAGGTGGTTTTCCAGCCCGATCGCAGTATCCTCGATCCCTACGTCGATTTGGAATTGGGAACCCTGGTATTTGAAGATCGGCGCAACGTCCTGCGCGATCGCACCGAACGAGAAATTCCCGACCCCGACTTGTTCATCACCCGCCGACCGGAACAGATTAACGTCCGCATCGGTATTCGCGGCTACACCCAGGACATCGTGTCTTCCCTGGAAAATCGCAGTCCCGACGACGACCAGTTACCGCCAACGGTGACCCTTTCGAGTACCCCCGAACGCAGCGATGCCCAAATCGTCCGGTTACTGGCGGGGGGCATCATCACCAGCATCGAAGAAATCGCCCAGCTTGAAGGTAGCGAATTTGTCGAATTTGCCCTATTGCGATTTGTGGTGCAACCCATCGCCGATGATATTATTTTTCAGATCGAAGAATTTGTCTCCAATGCAGGGCAACAGGTGGGATTGCGAGACTTGCGCGTTTTCCCGATCGGTCAAATTGAAGCCATCTACGATATCGACGAGAATTCTTATTTGAGTGGGACGTACGATTACGAGTTTGGCGATGTGCGAGTTGAATATAATTTACGGTTTTGATGGGGAATAGGGAATGGGGAATGGGGAACGGGGAATGGTTTCAGATATGAAGTATTCGTCGGTCTTCCGAAACAGTCTAGATCCCAATATAGCGTTTCTCAAATGGGTGAGGTATGACCAATGTAGGGGCGGGTTTAGCAGTAAGGGCGGGTTTGTTCGATCGACATTTGGAGACTTTGATGTTCAACCCAATTAAACCACTAACCTACGCCCCTGACTGAGATTTATAAATCAAAACCCGCCCTCGATATGTACCTCGTTCAAAAGAGAATCCCAATAGTCGATCGAGTGGTAACACTAAAATATAGGGCTTGACAAACCAGCCACAGGAGCGTGTTTTTTGCTAGAGAAACTCAAGGCAACCCTGACAACTTGGGTCGAAACAGGAAGAAACTGGTTGCTAAAATTCAACACTCGCCGCTACAAGCGAATTCTAAATATTGCCTTAGCCTTTATTTTGGGGTTGACTCTCACTAAAATCGTCGTCGAAATTGTCACCGAGGAAATTGCAATTTTCGGCTTTCACGATATTGTCGATGTCACCAACCCCGAAGAAATGCCCCCGAATCGATCGCTTCGCCACGGCGATTATACCGAGCAAAATATCGAAGAACTGCTCGACTTTTTAGTCCAAAAAAATTATTGGTTTCTCTCTACCCAAGACCTATACGATTACTTCATCGGTCCGAATCCCCAAGAAATTCCCCTCGAATATAAGGGACGAAAATCGGTGATGATTACCCTCGACGACGGCTATCGCAGCGCCCATCAAAATATTCTCAAACTGGGGCAAAAACTGCAAGAAAAATACGATCGAACTATCAAAGTTGTTTGGTTTATCAATCCACCATTTATGGGCATCTCTGGAAAAGACTTACCTAGCGGTTTAGATCGGATTGGTTGCCAGGATTTACGAGTTGGGTTTGAGGCGGGATTCTACGATATCCAATCTCATGGGGCGAACCATACCAATTTAACCGAACTCGACGATACCAAACTCGAAGATGACTTGGGGCGATCGCAAAAGATGCTGCAAGAATGCACCCAAGATTTAGATATTAATGGAACGGTTGCCAATCATATCGCCTATCCTTTTGGAGATGCTGACGAACGAGTTGAAACAGCCGTGGGAAAGTATTATTTATCGGGCTATAATTACAGTAATCAAACCCTGAAAGGAAAGCTTAAAAACCCCTATCAAATTCCTAGAGTCAGCATTCACGCGAATATTTCGCCGCAACGGTTAATTCGGTTAGCAAAAGGAGGGTGGATTTGAGGTCAGATATCAGATGACAGATTTCAGATATCGTGTTTTTCGAGTTAATGAGAGACAAAAATTGTAGGGGCGGGTTTAGCGAAAAATCATGCCCCCACAGGGATTTTTCTTCAAAACCCGCCCTCGCCGGGTGTATCTCTTGATGCAACTGGATTCGATGGTGGTGAAAAACCCGATCTGAACGAGATCGAAAAAAGAGCGAAGTTTTGACAGCTTCGCATGCTGAATGCTGATGGCTGAGGGCTAATTGCTAATCCCCACAAACCTCTTCATCTAAGCGAATATAAGGAAACTTCACCTCAAACCAATCTTGCCAAATTAAATCCGCTTCCGGGCTAGCAAGTACCGAATTGACAAACCCTGCCCATACCCCATCGCCCTCGGGTAAAATCATCCCATAAGACTCGCAACTCAAAGGAACCAGAGGAACAAGTCGGTAATTTGCTAAGGGCAAACCTCGAGTGACCACTTCACCAATGAGTAAGATGCCATCGCTGGCAAAAGCATCGATTCGATCTTCGAGGGCTTCAATGCCGCGAAATGCGCCCGTGGGACCGCGAAAGTACTGTAAGTTGGTTTGGGGATAGCGTTGGGCGATGACAGTTTCAGTGGTCGTCTCGCGCAACACGCCCACGATGTCTTCTTCTAAGTCGCCTTCGTAATCGAGATTGCCTCGGGTTTGGGTATTAATTAAAAAGTGAGTCCCAGAAATTAAAAAGGGGTCGGAAAATGCGACCTCTTCCACATTTTCGTCAATGTTATTCGGACCGCATTCGAGATGTACCGTTCCATCGGCAACGAGTTCAAACCGACTGGTTCGGGTTGAGGTATAAATATCGACCAAAATTTCGTAGGAAAGGTTTAACTTTTCCTGGAGTTGCTGTTTGAGGGCGGCGATCGCATCGACACAGTATCCCGTCAAAACTCCTTGGGCGTTCCGGTAACCAATGGGGGGTGCATCTTGGCGCAAACCCACTCTCAGCCGACCCGTTTTTTGAATTTCCTTGAAAATATAACTGCTCGATGAGTTGGCTAAAATAGGTTGAGAATTTAGCGAAATGGCGATCGAAATGGCGATCGGTAAGAACCGAAAGTATTTACACCCACCGACCCGCACATCTGGCAAGCTTCGATCGAATTGAAAACGCTTAAACTCAATGGAAGCTTTCGCAATGCGATCGATAACGAAACGATTCAGCTTCATCAGACCTCGAAGCGAATTGATGTGAGTATTCTACAACCAACCGGGAGATTCAGGGCGATCGCCATTCAATTCATCTTGACAGCACGAACTGATATTGACAATTTGAATTGACATAAATATACTCGTAAGTATGGAATCGTTGCCACAACTCGCCCAATCTCAACCCCAATGGACGCTGCGGGAGTTCGTTGAAACTCTCAACGGCTGGTTACCCCAGTTTCTACCGGAAAACCCAGCAAACACCCGCGTGCGAGAGGACGTGACCCCCCGCCTCGTGCGACACTACACCAGCTTGGGAATGGTGGACGAAGCGCTCAAACAGGGACGGGAAGCCCGGTATACCTATCGCCATTTCTTACAAATGCTGGTGGTACGGCGACTGCTTTCAGAAGGCTACGGGGCAGAGGCGATCGGAGATTTAGCGAAAACCAAGGAAAATCGGGAACTCGAACTCCTCCTCGAAGGAGGGGTGCAACTAACCGTCACTGCCGCAAACCCGGCATTGGGTTTTTTGCAACAAATAAAACAACGCCGCCCCAGTCCATCTCCTGACAGTTCATCAGCCAAAAGGCGATCGCGCGCCGTCTCGTCGGGAAAATCGATCGCCCCTCCAACTCCAACTTCCAACCCGACTCAGTGGACGAGAATTGACGTTCTCCCCGGCTTAGAACTCCACGTTCGCGAGGACTTTACCTATCCCAACAGCCCTCAAGAACAACAAAATCTGCTTCAACATCTGACCCACATCTTACTTACCTTTGCTAAAAATCGGAGGTCAAAATGACCCAAACGCCTCAAATCCAACCTCAAATTAAACTGGTTCCCCTGCGCGATGCCATCGGCACCGATACCGCCACCACCCAAGACGTACTGCTCGAAATTATCCCGCCCCAACCCGATGGCGATCGGGAACGTCCCCCATTAAACTTGGGAGTAGTTATCGATCGCTCCGGTTCGATGCAAGGGGCAAAAATCCAGTACGCCCGCCAGGCTGCCAGTTATGCCGTCGAGCAACTCCTGCCAAGCGATCGCCTCAGCATCACCATCTACGACGATCGCATCGATACCCTCGTTCCCAGCACCCCCGCCACCAACAAAGCCCAAATTATCCGCCAGATTGAAAACATCCAACCTAGAGGTATGACGGCATTACACGCCGGATGGGTGGAAGGAGGCGTGCAAGTCTCGAAACATTTGCAACCGCAACACCTCAATCGCGTCATCCTGCTTTCCGACGGACTGGCAAATCGGGGCGAAACCAATCCCGATGTCATCGCCTCCGACGTACGGGGATTGGCGAAACGGGGTGTGAGTACGACGACGATGGGGGTGGGGAACGATTACAACGAAGATTTGCTCGAATCGATGGCAAATTCCGGCGATGGCAACTATTATTACATCGACTCTCCCGAGGATTTGCCCGATATTTTCGGGACGGAACTTCAGGGCATTATCGCCACCTGCGGGCGCAACGTGCGGCTGCGAGTGGAACCCCAAGGAGATGTGGAACTGTTGGATGTCTTCAACGATTTTGAACTCTCCCATCAGGGGGAATATCAGTTGCCGAATTTGGTGCTGGGCAATCCCTTCATCGTCGCCTTGCGCTTGAAAGTTCCCCCCACCCTCGAGGCGATCGATTTATGTCATTTTCGCCTGTCCTGGGACGATCCCGACCGTAAGGAACGGCAATCCCTGCGAGTGTCGCTAAATTTACCCGTCATGGCAAAGGCGCAGTTAGAAGAATTGCCCTTTAGCGACGAGGTGCGAGAACAAGTGGCACTGATGGAGGCGGCGCGGGCGAAAGCCGAAGCCGTCAAACAAATCGATTGCGGCAATTTTGGTGGGGCGAGTCAGGTACTCTACCGCGCCCAAACCGATTTTATGGCGATGGCACCCGCTTCTCCAGAAATGGCGCGGGAAGTGGAAGCCCTGCGAACCTTAGAGAGTAATATCAGTGCCGGACGGGTGAAACAGTCTCGCAAAGCCGCCCGCTTCCAATCCCACGCCCGATCGCGCAGTATGCACCAATCGGGGAGTTCCGACTACTACCTCCACCAGTTCAAAAAAGCGGTGAAGCACCGGATGGAGGTGGTTTTGGGGGATATTACCGATCGGCAAGTGGATGCGATCGTCAATAGTACCTCCCCCGACTACTCGGGAACGGATGGCTTAGAGGGGGCGATCCATCGTGCTGCCGGCCCTCAATTGCGCGAAGCTTGCGGGCAACTCCCCCCTTGTCAAATCGGAGAAGCCCAGATTACTCCCGGCTTTAACCTTCAGGCAGATTGGGTAATTCACACCGTTGCCCCAGCTTGGGATCGAGGGCAACTCAGAAAGGCAAAAATACTCGCGCAATGCTACCAAAACTGTTTGACACTCGCAGGGGAAAAGAAACTGAAAACGTTGGCCTTTCCAGCGATCGGGACTTTAAGCTTGCCTCTCGATCGAGCCGCAGCGATCGCCATCGAAACGGTGGTGATGTTCCTCAAGCAACAGGATACCCCCGAAAAGGTGATCTTCGTCTGTTTCGATGACGAAGCCTATCGGTGCTACCAAAAGGCAATCGGTTGAAAAATGGGGTGGCTGCGATACTCGTCCTCTGGCGCGTCACCGCATCCGGAGTATCTGTCCGATGCTCCTAGTACCGCTACGCTCGAACGGCTACCGTCCCAAAGCGTGCATGGCATTGATGGCATCCGCACATTTCTGAGTTACGGATTCCAACTCCTCCCGGCGCGTGGAACTGGGTGCATCGACGAGTTTACCCAGTCGAACGGTAATGGGGACGGGTCTGGGAATGGCCGAGCCTTTTTGGAGTACGCCTTCGGTTCCCCACAAACTCACCGGAAGAATCGGTACCCCAGCTTTTGCCGCAATCATTGCCGCACCCAGTTTGGGAGACGTAATCCGTCCGTCGGACGTGCGAGTCCCTTGAAGGAAGACCCCAGTAGCCCAACCCTCTTCAAGAGATTTAATCGCCGCGCGAATGGCATTGCGATCGCTTGCCGTCCGCTTTACCGGATAAGCCCCGTATAATTCGATCGCCTGTTTGAAACCGGGGATATTAAATAACTCCTCTTTTGCCATGAAAGAGACGGGTCGCTTGACGGCACAGGAAACGATGGGAGGGTCGAAAATACTCGCGTGGTTGCTCGCGACGACGAACGGTCGGTCTAAAGGCACATTCTGGCCGCCGTAAATTCGTCCTTGAAAGTAAAGATGTAAGACCGGACTGACAAACGACCACTTCAACAGATGGTACAGGACTAAGCTTTCAAAGGGTTCGCGATTTCGATCCCGATTCATCAATTCAAACATTGCAATTCAACACGGTTACGGCTGCGCGCTGGGGAATGGGGAATCGGCAACAGGGACTTCAAAATCGATTTGGGGTCGAGAATATCGCAATTCTTTACCGCTTGACCCGCGTCAAGCTGCGATTGCGTTTAACTGTAACCGCATCCCCACACAGACTTTTTCTCAGTCAACTTAAAGTCTCCAATTCTGTTGGAGTTTGGGAAGTCGAACGTGGAAAAATGGTGCAAGACTACTTGAGATTGTACTGCAAAGGGAGAACCAACCGGAAGCGATCGTCCAGGAGTATTCGGACGCAGGTGTTGGGTAGCTCTCGGAGGCTTCGGGGGCTTCGGGAGCTGAGTGTTGAAACGATATCTTAATTCCCCCGTTTCCCCCGTTTCCCCCGTTTCTCTCCTTCTCCGCGTCACCGCGTCACCGCGTCCCCGCGTCCTCCACCTAAGTCGGTAAATCGGCCGCACCGCTGACATTTTCTAACGTCATACCCGAACAGGTTCGCTTGAGCAATCCGGCTAACACTTTCCCCGGTCCGACTTCGATCGCCGCTTCGATCCCACTTTCGTTCAACTGCAAGCAAATCTCGCGCCACCGCACCGATCCGGTCATCTGCCGCATCAGCCGATCTTTGAGGAGATTACCGTCGGTTGTCGGCGTAGGGTCTACATTCGAGAGAACGGGAATTTTGGTATCGCTAAAAGAGATGGGATTGAGAATCTGCTGGAACTCGAGAGCGGCCGGGGCCATCAAAGGAGAGTGGAACGCCCCGGAGACATCGAGTTTGACCGCTCGTTTGGCTTTAACGTTCGCGAGTACGGTATCGACGGCGGCTGGCGTTCCCGAAATCACCACTTGGGCGGCACTATTATCGTTGGCGAGGACTACCCCTTCGGTTTCTTGAATGACTTCCGAGAGTCGATCGCGATCGAACTTCATCAACGCCGCCATTTCCCCGCCAGCCGCCGTATCCATCAGTTCGGCCCGCCGCTTCACCAGGCGCAATCCCGTCTCGAAGTCGATCGCCCCTGCCGCATACAGCGCCACGTATTCCCCCAGACTGTGACCCGCCACAATATCTGGGCTGCGTCCTTTTTCCCGGAGCAAATCTACCAGAACCGTCTCCACCACGTATAAACTCGGTTGAGTGTAGAGGGTGCGGGAGAGCGAATCGCCCCCCTCTTGGCAAATCTGCGAGACCGACCAACCCAAAATTTCCTCAGCCCGATCGAATTGCGTGCGGGCCGTGGGAATCTCGAGTAAATCCGTTCCCATACCTGTGGCTTGAGAACCTTGTCCGGGAAATACCCACGCTGTTTTTGTCATCGGTTTGCTTTACTCATTAACTATCGAATCGGAATTATCGCGCAATCCTGGTGAGAGTGGGAAATGGGAGAAGGAGATGACGCGGTAACGCGGGGAGGGGGACAAGGAAGAATTTTGCATTTTTAATTTTTAATTTTTAATTTTGCATTCATTCTCCCCCAGCTCCCAGCCCATTATCAGCCCCATCTAAAAACAGCCGATCCCCAGGTTAACCCGGCTCCAAAACCCGAGGCGGCGATCGTGTCCCCCGGTTGAATCGTCCCGTTGCGCACGGCTTCATCTAACACCAGCGGAATCGAAGCAGCCGAGGTGTTGCCGTATTTTGCCAAATTGCTCAGCACTTTGCGTTCGGGAACGTTGAGGCGTTTGGCCACGGCATCGAGAATCCGTTGATTGGCTTGGTGCAGTAGCAGCCAATCGATCTCTTCATTGGAAAGGTTGGCCCGAAACAGAGCTTTTTCGATGACTTCGGGGACTTTTTTAACGGCAAACTTATAGACCTCTTGACCGTTCATCGCCACGGGTCGATAGCTTCCTCGCACGACGGATATCTCTTCGTTCAAAGGGTTCGACTTTCCTTGGAAAGCGACGTTGAGACAGCCATTTTGAGTCCCATCGCTGCGCATTTCAAAGCCCAAGAGATTGTCGCGATCGTCGCTTCCTTGCAGCACCACAGCCCCCGCGCCATCGCCAAAGAGAACGCAGGTACGGCGATCGGACCAATCCACCCACCGCGACATGATATCCGCGCCGATTAAGACGGCGTTGCCATAGACTCCCGTCCGCAGAAACTGAGCCACCGTCACCAACCCAAAGACGAAACCCGAACAGGCCGCCGTCAGATCGAAGGCCACTGCTTGAGTTGCCCCGAGTTGCGCTTGGATTTGACTGGCGCTGCCGAAAAGGTCGTCGGCAGTGGAGGTTGCCAGAACGATCAGATCGATTTGGTCTGGGGATAAGCCGGCCATGGCGATCGCCTCTCGAGCGGCTCGAGCGCCCAGATCGGCTACCGATAGTCCCTCACCAGCCAGACGACGATGGCGAATTCCCGTGCGCGAAGCGATCCACTCGTCAGAAGTATCCACCAGTTGGCTGAGTTGGTGGTTGCTCAGGGACGTATCTGGAGAGGCCGCACCGCTTCCGGTGATGGCAATGCCAGTTTTTGTCATTTGCATGTTGTCATTTACCATGTGTTATCGGTCGGGTTCCCCTCTCGAAAATGGTGCGTCTCCGGAACGGTTTCGGGCTGCTGACCTAAGAGCTGACGGGTTTCTCCATTCCATAGCGATCGACATCTTGGAGATGTTTGAGAACGCGATTGTCGATGGCTTTTTTCGCCAAACGAACGGCACTGACAATGGTGGGGGAATGGGAACTGCCGTGACCGATAATACAAACCCCCGCCACCCCCAGCAACAAAGCGCCACCATGTTCGACGTAATCGATTTGCTGGCGGATGCGCTTGATATTCGGGGCGAGCAAATCGCGATCGATCCGCTCGTCGAGATCGTTGGTCAGTTCCCGCTGGCACAGTTGCAACATTACATCGCCCACGGCTTCGGCAAATTTGAGCAACACGTTACCGACAAAGCCATCGCACACCACCACATCGAAGCGCCCGGAAAGAACATCTCGCCCTTCGGCATTGCCGATAAAGGGAATGCGCGGATTATCTTTCAACATCTGGTGGGTTCGCAAGGCCAAATCGTTGCCTTTTGAAGGTTCTTCGCCAATATTGAGCAATCCGACTTTGGGATCGCAAATCCCGAGAACGTCCTGAGAGTAGATCGTTCCCATCAAAGCAAACTGCTCGAGGAATTTCGGCCGACAATCTACGTTCGCCCCCACATCTAGAATCAACGCTCGCTTGCCAGGGATGAGGGTGGGAAACACCGCCCCGATCGCCGGTCGGTCGATTCCCGGCAGGCGACCCAAACGCAACAGTGCCGAAGCCATGGTAGCCCCAGAATGTCCGGCGGAGACCACCGCGTCCGCTTGCCCTTGCTTCACTAACGTCATTGCCACGTTAATTGAAGATTTGGGCTTGCGCTTGATACCGCTGAGTGCTTCCTCGTGCATATCGATCGCCCCTTCGGACGGAACGATTTCGATCTCGGCGGAAGTGTGACATTTCTCGATGGAGGCTTCAATTGCATCGCGATCGCCCACGAGCAAAATCTCAACATCGAGTTCTTCCTTCGCTTTCAATGCCCCTGCAACGATTTCGTCGGGGGCATAATCGCCACCCATCGCGTCTACTGCAATCCGTGCCCTTGTCGCTCCCATCGATCGAACTCTGTTGTATAAGCCTTCAAAATTTTACCAGAACGCTACTACTGCCAGGGGGAAACCTGTCAGATTTGTTTGGCTGCGCTTCGAGAAGTCGATTGTCGGTGCGAGTGCTGCAACAACGATATGGTAGGCTGTCTGACGGTGTTCGCGCGCGAAAAATCCAATGCTGCATCTATTTAGTTCGGGGGTTTTGTCGTTATGGTTGCAGGCGACGGGGATCGAAACGCGCTCCCTCGAAGCCGCTACGTTTCAAGCCGGGGGGGCGGGATGGCTCGTGCCGCCCCGGAATGAAGAGGCGACGGAACGGGTTTTGCAGCGCTACTTACAACAACTAACCGATCGGGGTTTGGATAGCGCGTCCCAAGGAATTTGGATGCAATCTCAATGGCAGCCGATTTTCGATCGTCAAGGAACGATACCGCGCCCGGCCGCGTCGATTACTAAAGTTGCCACCACCCTGGCCGCCCTCAAAACTCGATCGCCGTTCTATCAGTTTGAAACCCTAATTTCGGCGCGAGGTACGATTCGCAACGGTCGCCTCGAAGGAGATTTAGAGATTGTCGGCGGGGGCGATCCGTTTTTTGTTTGGCCCGAAGCGATCGCCTTGGGAAACGCCCTTCAAGAAATGGGAATTCAGACGATTTCCGGTCGGGCGATCGTCAAAGGTAACTTGACGATGAATTTCGAGTCCGATCCCCAGGTGGTGGCCGGGATGCTCGAGGAAGCCTTCGATTCCCAGCGCTGGTCTGAGGAAGTGAAAGAGTCTCACCAGAAGATGCGCCTGGGAACCCCAACCCCCCAAATTACAATCGAGGGCAATGCGATCGAACAGAGTGATTCGATCGACTCGATTCCCCTAATCCGACATCGCTCTTTACCCTTGCTACATCTACTCAAAGAGATGAACGTCGAAAGCCAAAACGTGATGGCCGAAATTATCGCCGATGACGTGGGCGGTGCATCGACAGTACGGCTCAAAGCCGCCACCGCTGCTGGCGTTCCCATCGAGGAAATTCAACTTGTCAACGGTTCGGGTCTGAGTCAGGAGAATCGCATTTCCCCCCGCGCTGCCTGTGCGATGTTCGCCGCCATAGATCGTCACCTCGCTACCTACGATCTCAATATCGGCGATGTCTTCCCGATGGCGGGATTGGATATCGGAACCCTCGAAGACCGGAATATGCCTCGGGCCTCGGTGGTCAAAACCGGAACCCTCTGGAATGTCAGCGCTTTAGCAGGCGTTCTCCCCACTCGCGATCGCGGGTTGGTGTGGTTTGCCATTCTCAACGAAGGCGGGGGATATATCGAAGGATTCCGCAACGGTCAAGACGAACTCTTGCAAACCCTCCAGCAGGAGTGGGGCGGACAAACCCCCGCTCCCGCGATCGCCCCGAAAGGGAATTCTGGAGAACGTACGGTGCGTTTGGGAGAAGACGAGCGCAATCAACGATTGTTCGGTGGGTGAATGGGAAGATGACGCGGAGACGCGGGGACGCGGAGACGCGGAGACGCGGGGACGCGGAGACGCGGAGACGCGGAGGTGAGGGAGATGAGGGAGATGAGGGAGATGAGGGGGAAGATGACAGATATCAGATTTCAGATTTCACATAGCCCGCCAACTCCATGAAAACTCACGATTAGCATAGAGTTGGCATTGATTCTCCGGGTACACAAGCTGAATTTGTCATCAGATATCTGAATTGTTCCTGTTTTTCCAAGAAAAAACAGACCCCAACAAAGGGTAAGAGTCCCCCAGTGGTAGAGTGTAAGAACGAATCGGAAACTGGGGTGCGAACCTGATTTTAGATCCCACCTCTCGAGTGACAAGCTAGCCATGACAACTCTCCCTCAATCTACCCTTCGACGACTGCAACAACTGCCGCAAACCCCCTGCGTGTGGGAAGGCGATCGTCGCCCGGTTGCCACTCGGGGCGATGTGGGGGGTTCGACAACCGGAACTCACGGTGAGTGCATTTTGTGGGTGGATGGCTCGCAAGGGATCGTGCGAGCGGTGGATATGGTTTCCGAGGAAACGGGATTCGAGGCGATCGTGCGGGTGTTGCTGCGGGCGATGGAACATCCCCACAATCCGGCCCAACCGGCCCGACCGCAAAAAATAGTCGTGTGCGATCGCGAGGTGTTGTTTTTCCTGCGGGGGGTGCTGCAAGATCTCGATATCGCCCTCGAATACGTTCGGGATTTACCTCTGATCGATGAAATTTTTCGCGGGTTTCAAGAGGTGGTCAACGTTCGCCCGCCCCAGCTTCCGCCGCAATATTCCCAACTCCTCGATCGCAGTGCTTTTGAAATTTGGCAAGATGCACCTTGGTATTATTTGAGCGACCACCAAATTATCGGCATCGAAATTAATCGCTGGGATGTCGAAACTCTCTACGCTTCGGTTTTGGGGATGTTGGGTCTCGACTACGGCATCTTGTTTTACCGTTCCTTAGAATCGTTAAAAAAGTTTCGCGCTTCGGTGATGGATCGAGATTCGATGGAACAGCTCGAAGCTGCTTTTTTGAGCCAAGATTGCTTGTTTTTGACCTACGAAAGCGCCGAAAACTGGCTTGATGAGGACGAAAACGGCGACTTAGCCGATCTACCTTGGTCCGAAATCGAACCCACCTTTGGCAATTTGCACCCCCTCGAAGGATTGCGCTCTTTTCTCTACGATGATGAAGCGATCGCGATCTGGGTTGCCCTCAACGCCCTCCATCGTTTTTTTCGATCGCACCATCACAAACTTGAAGGCGATACGTTCGAGGCTTGTAAGGGAACCTATAAAATCGATTTACCTGACGAAATCGACACGACTTCGATGCGCGTGAGTGTGGCCACCTTGCCGAAGTTGGCAGACGAACTATTCGATCTTGTGGGAGAGGAAGACGGTTCCCAGATTCGGGTTGAAGAGTTTGAATTGCCCCTGCTGGGGGAAGATTTAGTGCCACCCAAAGCTCTGATCGGTTTAGAGGTGATTGCGTGGCAAGACATCGAATCGTTTCGTCACGCGATTCGCAGCTATCGAGAAGTGGAATTTCCCAAAACCGGACGGGGACTGCCAGTACTGACGATTCAAACCACTCGCCCGAAAGCCAAACAGACGATCGAGGAGATCGAGACCGCTGGCGGACTGCAAGGGATCTGCTTTAATCCCGGCGAAAATCCCCTAGAAGGGGAGGTCTACGATTTGGGCATTTTGCAAACCCACGACGATCGATTGCACTTATTTGGAGAGTTCGATCGCGAAGATCCCGTATACATACAGGCGCGCCAGCGATGGGATGCGGCACTCAAGGAAACCCAAGGCTACTGCGGGGTAACGATCGCGATGGGAGCGACGGGGGCCACGCGGGGCAATCCCAAACCCAAAGATATCATGGCGTTATTTGCAGTGCGCGCGATTACCCCCAAGGATTTAGGGTTAGGGCCGCTGCAACTGATGCCGACAATTTCTTATTAACGTCAGGCGCGGGATCGGACAGTTTCCGGGGAAGGTGGGGAACGGGGAATGGGGAACGGGGGAGAGAATTAATGATTTCAGAATGAAAATTGATTGCTATTTTCATTCTCGGAGAGATCTATTGAATGGGGAATGGGGTCGGTGGGCAGTTCGGTGGCGAATGTAACAGTGCCACTCTAGCGATAAAAACTGCCCACCCTACAAATTTCTACTCGATCTTTAAACGATGACGGTAAATTGATTGGCGTTGAGTGCCGGTTTGCCAGTTAAGGTGGCTAAATCTACATCATTTCCCCCACCAGTTCCATCTGCATCGAAGCTGAGAACGCCGTTGTTGTAGACGAAGGTTGCTTCTCCATTTTCCGGCGCGCCTACCTTGAAGTTAACTGCCTTTTCAGCAACTAAGCCAAAGCCCAATGCGGAAATCACGAAGCGATCGCCCGCTCCAAAATCGGTAATGGTATCGCCACCTTCTCCGGGAGCATTGTAAACGAAAGAATCGGCTCCGCCACCGCCAGTTAGCTCGTCAGCCCCCTCACCACCGGTAAAAGTATTATCTTCCCCATCTCCAATGATGACATCGGCAAAATCAGAACCAGTCACCGCATCGACATCGTTCGCGAGTTTTTCTTCGGTGCCGATTTGCTGGAGGATTTCTTTATACCACTCATCGGCGATCGTCTCGTAGCCTTGAGCATTGGGGTGCAGTCCATTATCATCACCCGTCCCGGTCAAATCATTTTTATCTAACTTGCCGCCAATATCGACAAAAGAAACCTGTTCGCCGTTATACTTCCCTTTATTGACGATGCCCGGTATCTTCCCGTTGTATGCATCCACGTTGCCCTGATTTCCGGCAAGAAAACTGTCCGGATGGATGAGGGGAATGGAAGAAACGAGTAAGTCTCCCTCAAAGGGTTCGTTGAAGACAATTCGATCGATGAGTTTTTCGAGATCTGCGGCGGTGTTATTCGGGTCACCTCCGCTGTTATTCGTACCAATCATCAGCAGAACGACATCTGGTTGGGCGGTATCGATCCATCCAGGATTAGCTTTAATACCGTTAAAAATCCCCCCAACTCCTTTTCCCCGATGTCCTTCGTGGTCTTTATCTGGGAGGTTGTTAGTCCCGTGGTTTTGAGACCCGACAAAATCCGGTTGGAACCCGAAAGCATTCAGATCTTCCCAGAGTGGGAGGCGATATCCTACCCGTTCTGCATCAGTCTCAGACCCACCCTTCTTAACATCTTTTCTAGTTTGTCCGTGGGTAATCGAGTCGCCCAAGGGCATAATTTTCGGATCGATGCCGTATTCGGTAAGATACGCCGAGTTGTTCGCGAGGCGGACGATGACCCCTTCGTCGGCATCGCTGAAGTCTGCTTCTTCGTTAATGGCAACGACGTTCACTTCAAAAGCTCCGAGTTGCTTTGCAGGAGCGAAGTTATCGCTAACGTCTCGAACGCTATCACCTTCGAGAAACACGGTATACGTGCCGCTATCTGCCACATCCCACTCGTCACCGGGAGCTTCAATGGTATAGGTGACCGTTGTCGCGTCGCCATTGTTCTCAATCTCGATCTCGCTCGGAACTAAATCGCCTGCGGGGGAATCGATCGTAATGTTATTGACATTGAGAGAGGTAACGTCGAGACCGAAATCGTCGGTATAGGTGACGGTGAAGGAATACTCGATCGTTTCGCCCGCATCAACGGTGAAATCCTTGGTGAAATTTTC
>JAXHUC010000108.1:0-22218 GCA_034189805.1 Cyanobacteriota bacterium | reverse complement strand
CGGGGCGATCGCACTCGCTAAGTTGGTTAGGAGACTGGGCAGACATTTTTTCCCCTTGCCTCCCCATCCTCTTCCTCTCCGCGTCCCCGCGTCCCCGCGTCCCCGCGTCAATCTTCCCCTGACTAATGGCAAATCCGGTGGTGTTGAGGATGAGTTGTACTGAGGCGAGGTAGGGGGCAAGTTCCGATCGCACTTCCAAATCTCGCAGGGAAGAGACGAAAATCGGAACCGGTTCTAGCTGCCGTTGCCGCAAGGCTTGACACAGGGCATCAATCGGGGCGATATTTCCGGCGAGGTAGTGGGCGCGGTAGAAAAGAATGGCAACTCGCGCGGATTCCGGATTTTCCGAGTGAACGTCAGTAGGGCAAGTCGCGGGAAGAGAAGAATCTGTTATTAAAGGCGACAATTCATCCCCCCCATTCCGAACTCCGAATTCCGAATTCCCCACACCCAAAACCCCCACGCGCGGTACGGCAACGGGTTGCGGCGGATGATAGTCACATCCCAAGCAAGTATCTGCCAAGAAGAGGAGGGCGTTGAGGGTATTTTCCACGCCGCCTTCGATGAAATAGCGCCAAAACCGGTTGGCAACGGTCAAAGAAACGGTAGAATAACCCATTAGGTCGGGATCGGGGCGATCGTCTCCGGGAAGGACGATTAAATCCGCCCCGGTCAGACGGGCAATGTCTTGAGTGACTTCCAGCCCGTAACGCCAGTACGATCGCCCTCCCAAAATTCGCAAAACGATAACGCGGGCGTGGCGCAAAACATCATCGGCGTAGGTATCGATCGCCAGTTGCTGCTGAAGTTGCAGTAGGTTTGCCCCGCGCAAATCGGGAAAGTGTTCTGGTAGGCGATCGGCAGCCGTTGCTAAAGTTTGCAAATCTGTATCGGCAGCTGTTAGAAAAATAATAGGGGCGGGTGTTTGTTCGACAAAAATGACTCCCTCGGTTTCGGGATTCCAGCCTCCAGGAGTTGCAGCTAAGCGATGCATAGACGGTTCGATCGCGCGAGTTGATTTGAAATCATAATTTTAGATGATCTTTTGCACTTCATCAGTCAAGTCGCTCTATGATAGCGATCGATTTCGACTTCGAGATCCGGTTGGGTCTTGTTACAACTCTTAAACTAAGTTTGCGAATATAAATATCAGTTTCAAGATCGGTTAACTCGTTCCGTTTTTTCCACCGACCCTATCTCATGGCAGCTTCTAATTTCGTAATTTCCAGTCGAAGATTGCCCGTGCAAACATTCGACAAAATTCGGAATCTCTTATACCAGATGATGCCGATCGATCCTCTCCAATCGGTGGTAGTTTCTGAAGAAGAGTCTCGCGATCGCCAAGATCGAAATCGACCATTTGTCTGCGTCATTTCCGATAAGTTTAGTGCTTTGCTTTTAGGAGAAGCAGATTCTAGATTAAATCATGCTTATTATAGTGTAAAGCTAACATTTAATCCAGAGAAAATCGGTAATTTTTTAGATGAATTTCCTTTAAATTCCAGTTCTTTCAACCGGGCAAAAAAAATGTTAAAGAGAAACGATGAAATTCTCCAAAGTGAATTTACCCTTTCTCTAGTCGAGTCACTCGATCCTCTGAATCGAGAAGAAACGCTCCTAATGTCTGAATATCCTAACGTCTCAGTTTGTAAGCCCGTTGAAGAGGCCCTCAGCCATCACGTCGAAAAAGAGCGCTTGCTCAATCAAGTCACCGCTCAAACCCATCAACGCTTGAAGTTACCGGAAATTCTCGAGAATACCGTCGAACAAGTCTGCGACTTTTTAAATGTCGATCGACTGGTAATTTACCAACTCGACGGTTATTCCAGCCAGCAAAATATCATCTCGGACGATCGTTTTCACGATAACCGCGACTGTATTACCTACGAAGCCAAAAAGTCTGCGGATATTCCCTCTCTGCAACAAGAAAAAGAAATTTTCAAGCTGGGCTTAGTCAGTCAATATCGAGATTTATACCTGCAAGGATTTACCCTTGCCGTAGACGATACCGAACTCGCTTACGCCCGATCGCCCAAGTTAATCGAAGCGCTCAAAAAAGCAAAAATCCGATCGCAATTTATCGCGCCGATTATCGTTCAAAACCATCTATGGGGATTGTTGATCGCCCATCAATGCCTCGAGTGTCGTCATTGGCAGCAAAGCGAGAAAGACTTCATCCGACATATTACCGAACATCTCGGGGTTGCCATTTATCAAGCCCAACTTTACGCCCAAGTTCAACAACAAAAACAAACCCTAGAACAGCAAGTCAACGAACGCACCCAAGCCCTGCGAGATGCCCTGGTTTCCGCCCAAGCGGCCAACCGCTTTAAAAGTGAATTTCTCGCCACTATCAGCCACGAACTGCGCACCCCCCTCACCTGTGTCATCGGCATGTCTTCCACCCTCTTGCGGTGGTCGGTCGAATCCTTAAGCGACAAGCAAAAACGCTACATTCAAACCATCTATAACAGCGGCGAACATTTACTCGAACTCATTGAAGACCTGCTCGATTTTTCCGAACTCGAATCCGGGAAAACGATCTTAGATCCGAGCGAATTTTCTCTAACGCAACTCGCCCGCGACAGTTTGCGCACGATTGCCGATCGCGCTGCCGTCGATGGAGTCGAACTGCGGCTGGATCTATCTCTCGAATCGGAGGGCGATCGCTTTTGTGCCGACCTCGGACGAGTGCGCCATATCCTCTTCAACCTCCTCAGCAACGCCGTCAAATTTACCCAAACCGGCGGAACCGTCACCTTGTACATCGGGCGAGAAGAAAACGAAGCCGTCATAGAAGTCGAAGATACCGGCATCGGCATCCCCGAAGATCGGCAATCGCAGCTATTTCAATCCTTCAAACAACTCGATGCCTCCTACAATCGCCAGTACGGCGGCGCGGGTTTGGGGTTAGCCCTAACCAAACAACTCGTGGAGTTACACGGGGGGCAAATTGAGGTCGAATCTACCGTTGGGGTTGGCTCTAAGTTTACCGTGCGCTTACCCATGCAGTCGATCGATAACGGAGAAGGGAATCTAAAAATCGCCTCCAAGCCGCCATCCTTCACCCCGGTCAATCCCTTATCCCAAGGGCATATCGTCCTAATTGCCGATCGCGAAGATGATGCCACCCTCATTTGCAACATCCTCACGGCCGCCGGATACCAGGTGGTTTGGATGATCGAAGGGTGTACCGCCCTCGATAAAATTCAACTGTTGGAACCGAGTGTGGCGATCGTCGATCGGGGTTTGACGGGAATGGACGGCCGCGATATTGTTTCCACTCTGCGATCGCTACCCTCAATGCAATCGCTGAAAATCTTGCTGATCGACGATTTGAGTACCCCGGAAGCCGAAGCCAATTGTTTGGCCTGCGGGGCGAACGATTGCGTCGGCAAACCCATGGAACCCGAACTGCTGCTGGCGAAGTTGATTACTTTGCTATCGACATCTACCCCCGAGGTTGAACCCTCATAAGGGTCGGGATGTTAGGGATTGAATTTGAGGAATTGGATGTTTTAAACCTTTGTCAAGTAACGTCAGGCGCAGGGTAAGACAGTTTCGGGGGAAGGTGGGGAACGGGGAACGGGGAAGGAGATGACGCGGAGATGGGGAGACGCGGGGACGCGGAGATGGGGAGACAAGGGAATATTTGACGTTTATCATTCATCATTTTTCCGAATTCCGCGCTTCCGAATTCCAAGCCTCCAAAACGATGACCCAACAACCCGATCGCTCAAACCGTCACCGTCGAATCCAACACACTTCCGCGCAACAAACCGATAATGTCATCGCGATAATTTTGAAACTGAGGCGATCGCTTGAGGGCATCGTTGCGATCGTCTCCCAAATCGATCTCGAACTCTCGCGCAATGGTTCCGGGTCTAGCACTCATGACGTAAATCCGCCCGGAAAGAAACACCGCTTCTTCGACATCGTGGGTAATCATCAGAATCGTGCAGCCGGTCTGTTCCCAAACTTGTAATAGGAATTGCTGCATCGCGTGTTTGGTTTGTACGTCCAACGCGCCAAAGGGTTCGTCCATCAGCAAGACTTTAGGCTGGCAGGCAAGGGCGCGGGCGATCGCCACTCGCTGTTTCATTCCCCCAGACAGCGCCTTGGGGTAAGATGCGGCAAACTGGGACAGTCCGACAATTTCGAGGTAGTAGGCGGCGAGTTGCTGGCGTTGCGACTTGGGAACCCCTTGCAGTTTCAAGCCAAATTCGACATTGCGCGCCACGTTCATCCACGGATAGAGGGTGTAGCGTTGGAACACCATCCCCCGATCGGCCCCCGGTCCGGTCACTTTCGTCCCATCAACGGTAATCTCTCCCCCCGTGGGCATCTCCAGTCCCGCCACCAACCGCAACAGTGTCGATTTCCCAGAACCGGATGCCCCCACCACGGAAACGAGTTCCCCGGTTTCGACGTGCATGTTGATGTTTTTGAGAACGAGTAGGGGTTCGGGTTCGGCAGGAAATTGTTTGTAAAGGTGAGAGATTTCTAAATGCATAGATTTTGGGAACGGGGAAGAGAATTAAAAATTAAAAATTAAAAATGCAAAATGGGGAATGGGGAATGGGGAACGGATTCAGGTTTAACGTCAGATACAGGTCAGGTCAAAAGTAACGATTCAGGGGGGTGGGGGCGGGTTTTGAATCAAACCTTTGAGTCGGTTAAGAAAGATACTGCTAAACTCGCTCTTACAGACTTTTCGTACGAAGCTAATAGCTGAATGCTTGATTTTGCATTTTTAATTTTTTATTCATTCCTCGATCGCCCACTTACAACTCAACCGCAAGAGCAATCGAAAAAAGAGGTCGATCGCAAATCCAATAATCCCGAGAATAATCAAACAGGCAAAAATTTCTTCTGTTTTTAGAAACTTTTGGGCGATAAGAATTCGCTTCCCCAAACCCGATTCTGCTGCCACCAGTTCCGCCACCACAACTAAGTTCCAGGATGCAGCCATATTGACGCGAAAGGCATCAATAATATTAGGAACGACATAGGGTGCAATCACCTGAAAGACGATTTGAGGGCGCAATCCCCCGAGAGTGTAGGTAGTTTCGATTAAATCTTTGGGAACGAACTTCACTGCATCCATAATCATCAAGGTATTAAAAAACACCGTGCCGATAAAAATCAGCATGATTTTCGGTGCTTCGTCAATTCCCAAATAGATAATTAAAAGGGGTACGAATGCTGGGGCAGGCATGTAACGAACGATGCCGATTATCGGTTCGGTTAATGCTCGAATGCTAGCAAAAGTTCCCATAGCAATTCCCAAGGGAACGGAGACGATCGCCGCGAGGAGAAAACCCGCCATCACCCGCGCGAAACTCGCCAGGGTATCCGTTGCAAGAAACCCCCGCTTTCCCAAACTGACAACGGCTTCTCCGACCTCCACGGGAGAGGGTAGAAACACCGATTCGACACCGGGAAGGGTAGACACGATCCACCACAGGCTAAAAGGCACGATCGCCGAAAGCGCGATGAGCGTCCATTTCAACGGTGGGGGAATCTCTTCACCAATCCGCCAAAAAACTGTGGGTTTTAAGGTGCGATCGAAACGTTGGGGGTTTAGTTTGAGATCGGGTTGTTGAGTCATCGTTTTGAAGGCTTAGTTAGCTCTCAGGGGCTTCGGGGCTTGGGAAGACAAGGAAAAATCTTTTATTCATTCTCCCGTTTCCCCCGTTTCTCCGCGTCCCCGCGTCCCCGCGTCACCGCGTCATCTACAGCTCCCGTTTCCCCTCTCCACCACCGTTGCTAATCTCAATTAACTAGCATTGGCTTCGGCGTAGGTTTTGACGAAGCGATCGTCGAGTATCCCTTCTAAATCGGGGACTTCCTCGATAAAACCGACTTGCATCATGAAATCGGCCATTCTCTGGGCGGCGTAGGGCATGTGTTTCATCCCTTCTCCGGGACTGAAGGCTTCGAGATTTTCTTCGATGGTGAAAATTTTCGTGCCGTCTTTAAATTGTTGGAATTCTTCAACGCTGACATTAGCCCGTTCGGCGAGGAGTTCGTCGGCTTTGGCGGGATTGTCTTCCATGAATTGGAGAATGTCAAACCAGGTATTTATCATGGCTTGCACTTGGTCTGGCTTTTCGTCAATTAGGGTTTGGCTGACGACGAGTAAATCGGGAATCGCACCGGGAAACTCTTTGGAAGAAAGTAGTTCTTTCGAGCCTTCCCGCGTCAGTGCCGTCAGCCAGAAGGGGGGGAATGCCCCGACGGCATCTACTTGTCCGGCAGCAAATGCCGCCGCTGCTGCCCCGGTTTCGAGGTTTTTGATTTCGACATCATCCCGCGACATTCCCGCCTCTTCGAGAGCCAGAGACAGGAGGAAGTCATCGACTACGCCTTCTTCGATGGCAACGGTTCTGCCTTCGAGGTCTTCGATGGTATCGATATCCTCGGCGACGATAATTTTGTCGTTTCCGGCGGAGTTATCGTTGACCAAAACCCCGACTTCGCCGTTCACTGCCCCGGCCGCAAAGGAAATCGTATCGTTGAGGGTTTGGCAGTTGGCATCGATTTGTCCGGCGGCGAGAGCTTCCATCGATTCGATGTAGCCGTCGAACCATTGCAATTTGACGTTTGCCCCGTTGGCTGCAAATAAGCCCTCTTTCTCGGCGATGTACCACGGCCACCAACCCGGCCAATTGCTATATCCCATCACAATTGGCGCATCTTCAGAGGGAGTTGATGGAGTTGAGGCGGAATCGGTGGTGGGATTGCAACCCACAACGATCGCCCAACTCAGAAAAAATAGAACGCACAACGATAGAAACTTACGAATTCTCATCGATTTTCGGAGATTGCTCAAGATAAGGTATAAGATGTAAGGTTAAGTCCCGAGTCGGATCGCTCGCAAAAGCTGAGGAAAAAGCACTGAGGGTTTAGGTCGCACTGCGGCAGATCGACAGACTTATCGCGTAATGGCACTTTCAGGGATCGTCGTCTGACCTATGGTAGACCCAGATGCTCGATTTTGCTGAGAAACCTGCAATTTCACCCAGGCAAACCACGCCTCTAGCCCTTCTCCCGTCTGGGCGGAAACAGGAAAAATTGCCACCTCGGGGTTGAGTTGCCGGACGTTCTCGATAATGCGATCGATTTCTACATTTAAGTATGGAATTAGATCGATTTTTGTAATCAGCAAACAATTGGCTTCGCGAAACATTACCGGATATTTAAGGGGTTTGTCTTCCCCTTCCGTGACGCTGAGGAGGGCAACTTTGGCATGTTCGCCGACTTCAAATTCTGCCGGACAAACGAGATTTCCCACATTTTCAACCAGGACTAAATCGAAGTTTTCTGGGTCGAATTGATGTTCGAGTTGGTGCAAACCCCCCGCCACCATTTTGGCATCGAGGTGACAAGAACGCCCGGTGGTAATGGGAATGACGGGAACGCCAAATTTCCGGAGTCGATCGGCATCGAGTTCGGTGGTCATATCTCCTTCGATAACGGCAATTTTGAGTTTATTTTGTAGGGCAGCTAGAGTCCGTTCGAGAACGACGGTTTTTCCCGCCCCCGGACTACTCATCAAGTTCAAGCAAGTAATCTGCCAATCCTCGAATTGTTCTCGATTGCGATCGGCTAAATCTTGATTGGCGTGGAGTAAATTAATTCCTAATGCGGCATCAAATGTTTGGTGCATGGTAGAAATGATGATTCAAGAACGATTTATAGCGTTTCTCATTGTCGTGAGGTACAAAAAATGTAGGGGCGGGTTTAGCTAAAAATGATGCTTCCACAGGGATTAATTATCAAAACCCGCCCTCGCGCTTATGTACCTTACAAATACGAGAACTGCGATGAAAAATAAAGTGAATACTAAGCAGAGAATGTTGTTTCAGGTGTTTTATTTAGGGTTTTATTTTCTGAAGTATACTCAATTCGATCGACTTTGAGTTCCCGACCCGATCGAATTTCTTGCATGGGCGATCGGCATTTGGGACAAGCATATTGCAAGCCGATATCGGGGGCGTACTCCTGTTGGCAATTCAGGCAATAGGCAATTAAGGGAGTTTCGCGAATTTGGAGTTTGGCTGAGTCTAAAAAGGTCTCGCGAGTTTGCACTTCAAAGGCAAATTGTAAGCTGGCGGGTTCGACACAGGTAAATTGCCCGACAATCAGATGAATGGTATCAATTTGAGGTCGATCGGGCTGGGATTCCCACCAGTCTCGTACGGTTTGAATTAGGGCTTTGGTCATGTCAGTTTCGTGCATGTTTCGTTCGTCATGAATGGGGAATGGGGAGAAATGGCGTGTATTTAAAATTCTTCCCTGTCTCCTTATCCCCTTGTCCTCTTGTCTCCGCTAAAATATGCGATCGCCTATTCCAATTCCGGTTGGGCTTCAGGGTGAATGTAGTCGGGTTTTTGTTGGCGGGGAAGTTGATTCGATAGGACTAAGTGGGCGAGGGTATCGCAAATGACGCGGGTGGCCATTAGGGAGGTGATATCGCTGATGTCGTAGGGGGGGGAAACTTCCACCACTTCCATGCTGCAAACGGGGGCGCGTTGGACGATTTTTCCTAGTAAATACAGGGCTTCGCGGGGTAGCAAACCGCCGGGTTCGGGCCATCCCGTACCGGGGACGAATCCAGCATCGATGCAGTCGATATCGAAGCTGATATGCACGCAATCGGTTCCATCTAACGCCCGTTCTAAGGCGTACTCAACTGCCGCATCCAGACCCATTTCCGTAATATCGGTGACGGTGAGAATATTAGTCGCCCGTTCTCGGCAAACTTTCACTCCCTGCCGGGGAACCTGCCAGCCGCCAATTCCCAGTTGAACCAGGTTTTTGGGGGGGGCATTTTTAATATTGGTGGCGTGAAACCAAGGGCAAGTGTGCATCCGTTCGTCGAGGTCGGTTTCTTGGGTATCGACATGGCGATCGAAGTGAATAATTCCGACTTTTTTATCTCCTAAATGGCGGCACACTCCCCGAACGGTGGGATAGCCGATCGAATGGTCGCCGCCTAAAATAATTGGCAATGCCCCGGAACTAAAAATGTGGGCGATACCCTTAGAAATTTGGTCGAAAGACTTTTCGTTATTGGCGGGAATCGTGAAAATATCCCCAACATCGCACAGGGTAATTTGCTCGCGCAAATCGACACCTAACTCGAAGTTATAAGGGGTATACAGTGCCGAAATCCGCCGAATCCCTTGGGGGCCGAAACGAGTACCGGGACGATAGGTGGTTCCCGAATCGTGGGGAACGCCAACCACGGCGACATCGTAGTTTCCCACCAGGCGCACGTCTTCGAGGTAGGGGGCTTTGAGGAAAGTATTAATCCCAGCGTAGTGGGGTAGTTCTCCGCGCGAGAAGGTGGGAATGCTGCGATCGCGAATGCTTTGGGCCGCTTCGAGTCCGTATTCTAAACCGCGATCGACTTCTTGCTGCCAGCCAGTCAGGGGCAATCGCGCTTCTTTATTCAGGGCTTCTTGGGCTTCGGAATTGGGTCTGCCAAAAATAGGGGGTTCGGTCATGGAACTCTGAGAATTGGGAAGGTTCAAAATGCAAAAAAACCCGAAAAAGTTACAATAGCTCTCGACTATTGCTGACTTCTCCCGGGCTTTTTTCCCGCCGTGTAGTAGCTTCGAAAAATATAAAAAGCTACCTGCTTCTCTCGGACCAGACGCTAAAGCTTATAAAGAGAAAATATAAACTTTAACCGGAACCCTAGAAGCTATAAATTATTGTATTTTTAATTGCCAAAATATACAACACCAAAAACAAACTCTAATATGATATTTGGAGTTGAGTATTGACGAATCTATTTAGACTTAGTGTATCAAGTTTTGACTTCTACTTTGTATACAAGCGAACAAAATTACTCAAAATGGATTGTGTTTTGTGAATTAATATTTTTTTATGTAAATAATAAATAATATATATTATTCGATCGTAATTGTTCCTTCAAAGGAGCAAGAAATCGAGCAAACTTAGAGCAGTTTGCGTTGGTTTGTGTATCGATAAACTCGATGAGTATCCCCAGCAAAGGATGCCGAAAAATTGTCGTCGATGGTATTCAATATTATTGGCGAGTGCGGCATAAACCCTCGTACATGCAAGGTATCGAACACACTCAAATGTCAGCAGCGATCGAACTTGCCGATCGAAGTGGTTCGGTACTCGTTGTTGAATTTCCTTGGTTTCGACCCGATAGTTGGATAACCGGGAAAGTCAAAACCGTTACGCCGAAAATCATTGCCGCATGTATTAAAAAGGCGATCGAACAAGGTTGGAATCCATCTGTTAATAGTGCAACATTTAATTATCGTTACAGTGAAAATGAATTTGATAGTCGATGAGAGTCATTTATCTGACTGAATGTCATCACTCAATGCGCAAACGTTTCAATTAATTGAAATAATTGAACTTTCAATTCAATTCCAAATATCTCGTTCACTTCAAGTTCTAACAGCGAATACCCATGACCGATCCCAATCAAATTGCTTCCCCTACACGCACGCTTACTGTCGATATTGGCGGTAGCGGGGTGAAAGTCATGGTACTCGACGAGACGGGAAATCCTCTCAACGATCGCCTCCGAGTTCCAACCCCCCAACCCCCCAAACCCGCAGCCGTTCTCGATGCGATCGTCGAACTGGCAAAGGATGCGGGAGAGTTCGATCGGGTATCGGTGGGATTTCCCGGTGTTGTTCGCAGCGGCATCATCTATACTGCCGCAAACCTCAACTCCGATTGGATCGGTTACGATTTGGCAACGGTTTTGCAAGAACGCTTGGATAAACCGATTCGGGTGGCCAACGATGCAGATATTCAAGGCTACGGTGCAATTGCTGGCAAGGGAGTGGAACTTGTCGTCACCCTGGGAACGGGGTTCGGTTCGGCATTATTTATCAATGGCAAACTAGTTCCCAATTTGGAAATGGGACACCATCCCTTTCGTAAAAAAGAAACCTACGAGGAACAACTCGGACGCGCGGCGTTGGAGAAAGAGGGGAAAAAAGAGTGGAATAAACGCTTAGAAAAGGCGATCGCTACCCTGGAAAAGCTATTTAATTACGATATGTTGTACGTCGGCGGTGGAGAAACGAAAAAAATTAAGTTCGACCTGCCCGAAAATGTAAAAATCGTGCCGAATGTTTCCGGTTTACTCGGTGGTATTGCTTTGTGGAAAGATTGAATACCCTCGGTAGCATTCCGAGCCTGGGATATGAAGTCTCGTTTAACTCGATATTTGTGATTTATTGGATAGCACAAAGCTAAGTGCTGGCAACAAAATAAGTAAGGATTCAGGTTCCATTTTAGATCCTGCTGGGGTAACAATCGGTAGGGGCGGGTTTTGACTTGAAATTTTGGGCAAGTCTCCTAAGATTTTGCTAAACCCGCCCTTACATCATTTTTCTTTGTACATGACACCTAAATACTTACCAAAATAAGCTGATTTCGATGGTTACTTTTCGGGCGATCGCTCGTTAGAGTATATCGTTTTTAAAAAATCAGAAACTTCATCAACCAACCACTGCTTTTCTACTGGGGTCAATTCACGACCGAATTCATGGCTAGAGACACTTGTTTGTATCGTGCAGTTAATTTTTTTTAACCCTTTAAAATTAGTATTAATATCGAGATATACATCCTGAATTTTCTCCACCGGGATAGAAGTATGAATCTTTCTAAACCAGGATAAATATTCGAGTTTTAGCTCGGATCGATCGATGGATAAATTCAATAAGCGATCGTTTTTGAGAACCCCAGTAGCCATGAGGGCGATCGCGGTAATTGCCATAATGCAGAAAAAAATAGGTTCGGCAATCATAATTATCAAAAACATCAGCACCATCACGCTGATACCGACCCCAGAAATTAAAGAAAATAAAATCGAACCAATATTTTTTTTCTCTTTTTTTTGAACTTGAATCGATAAACGATCGTGGCTGCGTTGGATCGTCAGGTGACTTCCTTTTGGGGGCTGATGGAGTGACGAAACATCTATCGTTTTGAGTGGCTGAGACGTATCGTACAAGTTTTCTAAAACACCCAGCGCTTCTTGCGCCGATTGATAGCGATCTTCAATGGCGGGTTCTAGCATTTTTTCGAGCCAATTCGCAAATTCTGGTGACATTTGGATGCGATCGCGAAAATCAACTTTCATCCGTTTTTGAGGCAGTTCGTCGGGAGATCGATGGGCGAGTAGAAATAGCAATGTCGCACCCAACGCATATAAATCCGAGCTGAAAAATGCCTGTCCGCGAAACTGTTCGGGAGGCATATATCCCACCGTCCCCACAAAGGTTCCACCGCTAATTAAGGTATGGCGATAGACATCCTGAACCGCTCCAAAATCGACTAAATAAACTTGCCCGTCGGGACGACGAATAATATTTTGGGGTTTAATATCGCGGTGAATTACTGGTGGAGAAAGATGGTGTAGGTAATTGAGAACTTCGAGTACCTGTACGCCGATTTGATACACTTGTTCTTCGGTAGCGCGCCATCCTTTTTTTACTCGTTCTGCTAAGGATTCTCCTTCAATTAATTCTTGGACTAAATAAAATTGTCGATCGCTCGATGTATCTAAATGGAAATAGTCTAAATATTTGGGAATCGAGGGATGGTTGAGGGTTGCTAAAACCTGGGCTTCTCGTTCAAATAAGTCGATCGCTTTCCAATCTGCCGTCTGTTGCAACGATAAGACTTTCATCGCCACCCGCTGGTAGTTGGTTAAGTTTTCAGCTTCGTAGGTGGTTCCGAACGCGCCTTGTCCGATTTCCGTGACGATTCGATAGCGATCGGCAATAATATCGTTGGTTTGATGTAATGAGTTTATCACGCTATCTGCTTTTATTCTTCCAAAGACTCTTCAATTCTAACCCTGAATAATTGAATCTATTTCACCTTAATAGAAGGGTAAAGTTTCCGGTTTCTTTGAGTATGCAAAAAACTCTGAATGCTTTCTAGTAAATATTGTTGATTTTCCTGCGTCAATCGGGAACCAAAATAATGTTTACAGATGAATTTATACTGACGGCATTCTTCCCACAGTACTAAGCGGGGGATTGTTCGAGTCTTCGTTACGTGGCAACCAGATACATCAACTCGTACGAGATTAGCGGTTCGTCCGCAAGCACGAAACCAAGTCCAACCCAGCCATCGACGTTCGATCCGAAAATGTAGGGAGTCGATTTCTAAATATTCTCGATCGAACTGTAAAAGAAGCAGGGCTACACCGACAAAACAGACGGCAATTGCCATCATCATCGAAAAGTTGAGTTTCCACCATGAAGTCGAAAATCCGATCGCTAAACTCAAACCAGAAATTAAGCCAAATGTCAAGATGAAGATTCGATGCCAGCGAGGAATAATTTCGCAAGTAATCTGAGAATCGGTCTGGTGAATTGCAGCTTTAAAGATCGGTCGATTGAATTGGGCGATCGGGTTAAACTTAGCAAGGCGATCGGCTTTGAATAAATCGAATGCAAACTGAATATCCATTATTAAAAAGAGTTTAGGTCGAATTTCGGTAACTTTTGGCTTCGTTAAAATGAGTTTTATTCAGACATTAACGAGTGCTTATCCTAGCTGTCGTAAATTTAAAAAATCAGAAATTTGTGCGGCTAACCACTTTTTCTCAGAACGATCGAGCGATAGACCAAAGTCATGTTTTGTCACTCCTTCCCAAATCGTGATGAATGTCATACTTTTCCCTTTTGACTGGACGCGCATTTCCACATCGACAAGTTTAATATCAGATGTCTTTCCGGTTATCCGGGAGAGCGTAGCAGTCATCAATCGCGACTCGAGACTAAATCGATGGCGATCGATGATTAAAGTTTGCTCTCGAGCTAAAGATAATAGTGAAAAGATTAACACGAAAAAAATTGGAAAAAACACAACACCGGCAATTCCTACTATCAAACTCAGGCTCACAACGATAAACCAATTGGGTCGAATCTTACAGATGAGTTTGTCTCGATCGATTTCTAAAAGAAAATGAGAAAAAGAGGTTAGGGAAAGAGCCTTTGTCGAACCTGCCAATGGCTGCAACTGCAACTGCCCCGAGATTGCCGATGCCGCTTCAGTTGCCGACGCAAACCGATCTTCCGTTGCCGGTTCGAGCATTTTCTCCAACCACCAAGCAAACTCCGATGACAGCTTAACGTGACGGCGAACGTCGATTTTCATTCGTTTTTGGGGCAGTTCGGCAGGAGATTTCCCCGTCAGCAGAAACAGCAGCGTCGCCCCCAATGCGTATAAATCCGAAGCAGCACCCACTTGTCCGCGAAACTGTTCGTGAGGCATGTATCCCAACGTGCCGACAAACGTACCGCCACGGGTGAGGGTGTTGCGGTAGACATCCTGTACCGCCCCAAAATCGACTAAGTACAGCTTGCCCTTGCTGTCGCGAATGATATTTTGCGGTTTGATGTCGCGGTGAATCACCGGGGGGGTTAACCCGTGCAGGTAATTGAGGATATCGAGCAGTTGCAGCGCCATCTTGCGCACCTGGCGTTCCTTCGGTTGCCAGCCTTTCTCGACTGATGCCGCCAAGGATTCACCAGGGGCTAACGCTTGCACTAAATAAAAACGGCGATCGGTTGGGGTATCCTCGTCAAAGCGATCGAGATATTTGGGAATCGATGGATGCTGCAAATTTGCTAGAACTCGCGCCTCGCGATCGAATAATTCGATAATCTTCCAGTCTTGCATCTGGCGCAACGAAACCACTTTGATAGCAACTCGTTTGTAGTTCGTGAGGTCTTCAGCCTCGTAAGTCGTTCCCATGGAACCTTCTCCGATGGGAGCAACAATGCGATAGCGATCGCGCAGAATTTCGTCTGTTTGATGTAAGGATTGCATGAAATAGTTAACGATGGACGATAAATGACGAACGCAGAGTCTTTAAATAGTCCGATATCTCCAATATCCAATATCTGCTAGCAGATACCCATTACCGACTCGCGGCATCGTATCGTGCCTCGGGTGCACCAATTGCCGGTGGCTCGAAACAAGATTCGCACTCGCGAGACAGTAAAGAGTTTGGGGGTTCGGATTTCCCAGAGTCTGGAAAAGCAAGTATGAAGAAACTAGCGCAAATCGCGGCGATCGCAGTCGCCATCCGATCGCACCGAGCAATCCTTCGGAGGAGTAAGGTTTTCATTTTCGATCGCTATAAGCCTGTGATTCCCCAACCTCATCAAAAAAAATCTGATTATCGAGAAACTTACTCCATCATGGCAATACACAAATACACAAACGGGTTTTGTGTATGGATATCCACACGATGAGGCTCGGGAATTGCGAACGGGCAATCGGGATATTAATTAAGTATTGAATTGCGAAACACTCGAATATGTCAGACTAGAATATTATTCTGCGGAATACTTAGTCTGCTCTGCACGACAGAGACTACCATGCTCAATCCGAATCTGGAAGATATCCAGCTCACTAAAGACGAATACGAACGCTACTCCCGGCACTTGATTCTGCCGGAAGTCGGGCTAGACGGGCAAAAACGCCTGAAAGAAGCCAAGGTACTGTGTATCGGAACCGGAGGACTGGGTTCGCCATTGTTGCTATATCTGGCAGCAGCGGGCGTGGGAACGCTGGGCATCGTTGATTTTGATATCGTCGATCGATCGAACCTCCAGCGTCAAATCATCCACGGTACTTCCTGGGTCGATAAGCCGAAAATCGAATCGGCGAAAAACCGCATCTTAGAAATCAATCCGGCGTGTCAGGTGAACCTGTACGAAACGCGCTTGATGTCGGACAACGCCCTCGAGATTATTGAAGGCTACGATATCGTGGTGGACGGGACGGATAACTTCCCCACCCGATACCTTGTCAACGATGCCTGCGTGCTGCTCGATAAGCCCAACGTCTACGGTTCGATTTTCCGGTTTGAAGGACAAGCGACGGTCTTCAACTACCAAGGCGGCCCCAACTACCGCGACCTCTATCCGGAACCCCCGCCACCGGGAATGGTTCCTTCCTGTGCCGAAGGGGGAGTACTCGGAGTCCTCTGCGGGATTATCGGCACGATTCAAGCCACCGAAACCGTGAAGATTATCTTGGGACAGGGAAATACTCTCAGCGGTCGGCTGATGCTCTACAATGCCTTGGACATGCAGTTCCGAGAATTGAAGCTGCGGCCGAATCCCGAGCGTCCCGTCATTGAAAAGCTCATCGATTACGAACAGTTCTGCGGTATTCCGCAAGCCAAAGCCCAGGAGGAGAAGCAGAAAATGGAACTTTCGGAAATGACCGTCACCGAACTCAAGCAGTTGATGGATAGCGGTGCGGATGATTTCTTGCTCGTTGACGTGCGCAATCCTAACGAATACGACATTGCCAAAATTGAGGGTTCGGTGCTGGTTCCCCTGCCGGATATCGAACGCGGCGATGGCGTGGAGAAGGTGAAGGAACTACTCAACGGTCATCGCTTAATTGCCCATTGTAAGATGGGAGGGCGATCGGCAAAAGCTCTGGCAATTCTCAAAGAATCTGGCATTGAAGGAACCAACGTCAAAGGCGGTATCACCGCTTGGAGTCAAGAAGTCGATCCTTCGATTCCAACTTATTAATTCCCTTTAATTTCCTTCGCAGATTCTGCAAAGCCGCCCTCCACTTTGACGGAGGGCTTATTGTTGGAAACTTATTGTTATGTCAGGCGCGGGATATCAGATTTCAGACATCAGATTTCAGATTTCAGATAGCCCACTCCATGAAAACTCACGATCGGACAAGCATAGAGTTGGCATTGATTCTCCGAGTACACAAGCTGAATTTGTCATCCGATATCTGTCATCTGTCATCTGATATCTGAATTGTCCCCTAACTCGTCGCCGTGGGTTTGCAGCTCAGTTGTTCGAGTAATTCGGTAGCATCCTCGGCGCTCAACGGTTGACTGACGGAATAGCCTTGAATTTCTTCGCATTGGAGATGACTTAACAAATCTCGCTGGTCTTGAGTTTCGACCCCTTCGGCAACCACGCTCAAGTTCAAACCGCGTCCCAAAGCTAGAATTGCATGAACGATCGCCAGATCTGTCGGACTAGTATCGATCTCTTGAATGAAAGTGCGATCGATCTTAATTTTATTGAAGGGAAATTTTTTGAGATAACTCAATGAAGCATAGCCGATGCCGAAGTCGTCGAGGGTAATGCGCACACCCATATTTTGGAGTTGGCGCAGCACCCCACAGGTCAAATCGACATCTTGTAAGGCAGTAGTTTCGGTAATTTCCAATTCGAGGAAATGCGGCAAGAGTTGGGTTTCCTCCAACACGTTCACCACCATTTCGACTAAATTGAGTTGTTTGAACTGCCGCGCGGAAAGATTGACCGCCATGGAAATCGAGGGCAAACCGAGAGATTGCCATTTTTGATTTTGGGCGCAAGCGGTTTGCAATACCCACTGTCCGATGGGGACGATCAACCCCATTTCTTCGGCGAGGGGAATAAAAGTTTGCGGCGAAATCAACCCTAATTCGGGATGCTGCCAGTAGGTGAAGGCTTCCATCCCGCTAATCTGCCCGGTTTGGGTATTCACTTGCGGTTGGTAGTAGATGGTGAATTCTTCTTTTTCGAGGGCTTGATGGAGGCTGTTGCGCAGGACGAGCAATTCCGAGGCTTCCGAACTCATCGCGGGTTGGTAGAGTTGGTAGTTGTTGCGTCCTTTCTCTTTGGCTCGGTACAGGGCAACATCGGCATTTTTGGTCAGGGTTGCGGCATCGTCACCATCCTCGGGATAGATGGCAATGCCGATGCTACTCGAGACGCGCAACTGGTGGCTGTCGATAGAAAAAGCCGGTTGCAAGGCCGCCAGCAGGCGTTGGGAAATTTGGATCGCGTCGTCCGGGCCGTGGATGTCGGGGAGTAACAAGATAAACTCGTCCCCTCCCCAACGGGCGATCGTATCGCAATCTCTCAAACAATCGGCCAATCGTCCGGCCATTTGTTGCAAGAGGGTATCGCCGACGGGATGACCCAAGGTATCGTTAATCAGTTTGAAGCGATCGAGATCGAGAAACATGACCGCGAGGCGACGATTTTGCTGCCGCGATTCTTCGATCGCTCTGGGGAGTTGGAGGTCGAAGAGCATCCGATTGGGCAATCCCGTGAGGATGTCGTGGGAAGCCTGATGGCGCATTTCTGTTTCCGCTCGATACCGTTGCAGCGCCCCTCCCAAGGTGGCGGAAATGGCTTTTAAAATCGACTCTTCGTTACTCGACCACTGACGTTCGCGACGGCCATCTCCAAAGCCGATAAAGCCCCAAAATTTGCGCTGGAGATAAATGGGAACCATCAAAATCGACACGATCCCGTCATCGGCGAGGAACCAACGCTCGCCTTCGGGTAAGTCTCGGGTCAAACCGCTGACTAAATGTCCCCGAGCCAGGATATCGTACCACTGGGCGAAAGAGGGAGTCGTATCGGGAGTGCCCTCTTTTGGATGGCGATTGCTGGCGGGGGCCGTCGTGCCGATGGCGGAGGACTTGGCGGGGTTGCCCATCCATTCAAAGCGCTTGCGAATGCCGAAAGATCCCAAACTCGGTCGGGTCTGGGCTTCGCAAATATAAACGCGATCGACGTTGGCGGCCATGCCGAGGGCGGCGAGGGCTTTGTTGGCACCGATGTGGTAGTCCGGTTCGGAAATCAGGTAGTTCATTGCCTCGGCGACCCCTCGCAGCAGGCGATCGCATGATTGCACTTCGGTTTCGGCTTGCTTGCGCGCGGTAATGTCTTCGACGGTTCCTTCATATCGCAACACCCGTCCGCGCGCGTCGCGAACGACGCGGGCATTCTCGCAGATCCAAATGATATTGCCATCTTTACGGTAAACCCGAACTTCAAATCCCCGAACCCGATCGTTGGCGTGCAGCAGTTCGACAAATTCTTTCCGGCGTTCGGCATCGACGTAGAGTTGGCTGGCGATATCCTCAACGGTGGCGAGCAGTTCTTCGGGAGAGTCGTAGCCGTAAATTCGAGCCAGCATCGGGTTTGCGGCGATAAACCGACCTTGGGGGGTGCTTTGAAAAATCCCTTCGACGGCGTTTTCAAAAATTTGGCGGTATTTCGACTCGGCTTGTCGCAGGGCAATTTCCGTTTGCTTGTGTTGGAGGAGCATTCCCAAACGATCGGCGATCGTCTCGACGAGTTTCACCACGCGGCTATCCGGTCGGCGAGGGGCCAGCAGAAAAAAGACCAACACCCCCAAAACTCGATCTTTGGCAACGATCGGAATGCCAAAACCCGCCCTCAACCCACATCGAGATGCCACCTCCGCCCGCAAAAATCGGGTGTTGGGCTGCTCGGAAACATCTTCGATCCACTCGGGTTTCTTGGAGAACCACACCCGTCCGGGCAATCCGGTTTTGCGAGCGAAAGTCATCGGTTCGCTGCACTTGCGAAAGTTTTGGAGAGACCCCGCCCGATCGTACCAAGCTGGCGAATATTCGAGTACCGAGTCGTCGGCGTTGGGCATCCAGATTTCGCCGTAATCCCACCCCGTCGCGTCGCAGACTTGTTGGAGGACGGCGGTTAGGGTGGTTTCGAGATCGGGAGTTTCGCGGGCGGGGGTTGGGCTTGGATGCAAAGCCATGGCGATCGAGCGCAATAAGTCGGTTTCCACGACTAAGCGCTGTTCTTGGCTTCGATCTTCACAAGTACCAACAATTTGAGAAACTGTACCGTTAGTTTCTAATACTGGTGAGAGAGTCATCATTATACGATCGTAATTGTCACTAGCACGAACCGAAAAAGCACGACGAATCGTTTGTCGCTGGTGATGGCACTCCTGAAGATAAAAATCGAATATTCGGGCAATCTCTGGGGTCAGACACTCATGTAAATGCAAGGGTAGATCGGATAGTCGTTTCACTTGCAGCATCTTCGTAAAAGCTGGATTGGTTGCAACCAGAAAAAATTCTGCTGGCCCAGATGGATTGGAGATGGCAGTTTCGATCGCGACGACAAACATCCCATTCGGATGATGCTCTAAAATCGCTTGCAACGGGGCTTGATGCTCCCTCAAAAACTGCCAGAGAGATTTGTGGTGAGATACCATATATCTTCCAATTGACTAATTCCCGACGTTGCTTGCATTTCAATTGAGTTACCCGAAAGATCGAAAAGATCGGTATTGTTACGTATGCTTTCAGGAATATTACTGATATCAAACAATTTAACCTGAAAATACTTCCGCAAAAATACTTAGATTCACATCTGGTTCAAGTTTAGCGTGCAAGCGACCACAGACTAAAATCCTTTCAAGCCGTTCGGGTGAATGGTTTTAAGTCTGATTGCTTAAATCCTTAAATATATCCTTTTTTGATGTTTGGGTTCTATATGAAGTATGACACCTCCGACTGGGACGATCGCCGATTTTGAGAGTGGCTTAGATTCAAGGACTGTTCGACCGGACGATCGATTGAGTTAACTTTTTTAAATGAGTCGTTTTCTCGAATCGATCGGACGATATTCTCACAGCATTGAAGGAAATTAAAGCGTGAGTTACGCACTCGAAAAAATAGGATGAACTTATTAACACTATGGCAATTAACCATATAACCATTCAAGAACTATTAATGAAATGAAACTGAGTTTGTGTACGATCGCCAAAGATGAAGAAGCAATATTGGGGCGATGTTTGCAGAGTGTGGTGGGAGTGGTAGATGAAATTATCGTGTTGGATACGGGATCGCGCGATCGCACACCGCAGATCGCTCGGCAGTTTGGGGCGATCGTCGGCGAGTTTACCTGGGGGGACGACTTTGCCGCCGCTCGCAATGCCGCCCTCGAGTACGTGACGGGAGATTGGGTATTAGTGCTCGATGCCGATGAAACACTGATTCGGGATATCGTTCCCCAACTCAAAGCGGCGATCGCAGCGGAAAATTGCCTCCTCGTCAACTTGTTGCGTCGGGAAGTCGGCGCGGCTCAATCTCCCTACTCTCTGGTCTCTCGCCTGTTTCGCCGCCATCGGGATATCTTCTTTACCCGACCCTACCACGCTTCGATCGACGATTGCGCGCAAACTCTGTTGCACCGGGAACCGCACTGGCAGGTGAGGCAGTTGGATGGCGTTGCCATTAACCACGACGGCTACCAACCCGGTTCGATCGCCGCCAAGGGTAAAAGCGATCGAGCCAGACGGGCGATGGAGGGTTACCTTGCCAAGCATCCCGACGATGCTTACGGGTGCTCTAAATTAGGAGCGCTTTACGTTTGGGAGGGCAATTTGTCGAAAGGGATCGAATACCTCGAACGGGGTTTGGCAACGGCAACGGAATCCCCGGTTCTCTACGAACTGCACTACCATCTGGGGATCGCTCGCACGCGACTCCAACAGGGCGATCGGGCAAAACAGCACTACCAAGCGGCGATCGCCATCGATATCGCCCCCCCGCTCAAAATTGGCGCGTACAATAATCTGGGAAACTTACTCGAAGCCCAGGGGAAACCGATCGAGGCGGCGCAGGTATATCGAACGGTCGTGCAAATCGATCCGACCCTTGCCATCGGTCACTATAACTTAGGATTGGCGCTCAAAGCCACCGGACGACTGCGCGAGGCGATCGAAGCGTACCAACAAGCCATCCATTTCGATCCGAGCTATGCCCAAGCCTATCAAAATTTAGGAGTGGTGCTGCTTAAAATCGGCAACCCGATCGCCAGTCGAGATGCATTTCAAAAGGCGATCGCCCTGTACGAAAAGCAAGGTTCCCCCGTTGCCGAGCAATTGCGTCGAGGAGTGCGGGAGTTGGGGTTGGGGTGACGTTCTCAGACGCGGGGACGGTAGATGACACGGAGACGCGGAGATGGGGAGGAAACGGGGGAAACGGGGGAAATGGGGGAAGAAGATGACGCGGTGACGCGGTGAGGGGGAGAATTGGGAGAAACGGAGGAATTGGGATATAGTTTAGCCTCTCTTGCTCCCCAAGCCCCCGAGAGCTAGCGAAGCCTCCCCAGCTCCCTCATCTTCCCCATCTCCCCCATCTCCCTCACCTCACCTCCCCTCCCCTCTCCGCGTCCCCGCGTCCCCGCGTCCCCGCGTCTTTCCCTCTCCCCCATCTCCTACCAAGGACTGCCGATGGTGGTAAATCCCGACCAGTAGTAGGGGTGGGAGAGGTCGGTATTGCCGAGGGCGGCGAGTTCTGGAGGTAGGGGAATGTTGCCGCGAACGCCCGAACCGCGTAACTCTCCCGACTCTAAGCGC
>JAXHUC010000107.1:16846-22463 GCA_034189805.1 Cyanobacteriota bacterium | reverse complement strand
AACCCGGATTTGGAGTTATGGACGAGCGAAACGATTTCGACGGGAATTCGCGTCGTTCCCGAATGAGGCCACGAACCCATTTGTTTCGATGCTTTTAAAATCTGTCGGTTTTGGTTGAGCTACCTGACCCCAATCGTGACTCCGATTGATGTTCGGGTCTATTCCCCATTCCCCATTCCCCGTTCCCCACCATCACCCGAAATAGTCTTATCCAAAACTGACGTTAATGATGGGACAATGATGGAAATTCTGTCGCGTGCTTCCCCATGACGCAAGATAAGCAACCCGATCGCCCGCAAAGTGTTTTACGCTGTTTTGGCGGTTCTATTATGGCCGGAGCGATCGCCTGGGGCGCTTACGCTCTCACTCGTTCGATTTCTAGCACCTTTGCGGCAAAACCCATTCATTCAGACAGTCTGACGGCAATTAAGATTTCGGTGGCCGTTCGCACCCTCGTTGTGGGCATTACGGCTTTAGGTACGTTTGTCTTTGCCCTCTCGGCGGTTGGATTATTGGCGTTGGGGGTTCAGCGACTGGTAAAACAGTTGGGCCGAACTCAGGAGGTTGAATCTTGAGCTGATTTGGGTTGGGCTTATCGGCTTGAGGGCGTTGATTCGGAGTACCTGCGTCCGAAGGATGTTGACGATTGCAATATGACTGCTGAAATTATTTGTGTGGGGAGCGAACTCCTCTTAGGCAATATTCTTAATGGCAATGCACGGTATCTGGCCGGGCAACTCGCCGACTTGGGCATTCCCCACTACTATCAAACCGTGGTCGGTGACAATCGCGATCGCATTCAAAAAGTTCTCGAAGTGGCTATCGGGCGATCGCAAATTCTCATTTTCACCGGGGGACTCGGTCCGACACCAGACGATCTAACCACGGAAACCCTGGCGGATTTTTTCGGCAGTCCCCTAGTCGAGCGCGCGGAGGTCATTGCGGATATTACGGAGAAGTTTGCCCGACGGGGACGAACGATGTCTCCTTCTAACCGCAAGCAGGCGCTCTTACCAGAAGGGGCGGACGTTTTGCCCAATCCCGTCGGCAGCGCGCCGGGTATCGTTTGGCATCCCCGCCCCGACCTGACGGTGCTGACGTTCCCCGGCGTTCCGGCGGAAATGGAGAAAATGTGGCAAGAGACGGCCGTTCCCTATCTTCGGAGTCGGGGATGGGGACGAGATGGGGTTTACAGTCGCACGCTGAAGTTTTGGGGCATTTCCGAGTCGGAACTCGCCGAGAAAGTTGGAACGCTACTCGATTCGATGAATCCCACTGTCGCCCCCTACGCCAACTTTGGGGAGGTGAAGTTGCGGGTTTCGGCTCGTGCGAGTTCTCTAGAGGCGGCCGAGACTTTAATTGCCCCCGTAGAAGCCCAGTTAAAAAAGATCGGCGGCCAGCATTATTACGGAAAAGATGAAGAAACCCTCGCCTCGGTCGTGGGTGGGTTATTGCTGGCGGCCGGAGAAACTTTGGCGGTGGCAGAATCCTGTACGGGTGGCGGCTTGGGTCAGATGCTCACGGAAGTGCCCGGTAGCTCTGGATATTTTTGGGGTGGGGCGATCGCCTACGACAATCGGGTTAAGATGTCTCTACTCGGTGTTGGTGCGGAAGATTTGGCAACTTGCGGCGCGGTATCGGCAACGGTTGCCCGACAAATGGCGATTGGCGCGCGATCTCGATTGGGAACGAGTTGGGGCTTGAGTATCACGGGAATTGCCGGTCCCGATGGCGGTACGCCCGACAAACCCGTCGGTCTGGTCTACATCGGTCTGGCTGGCCCCCGAGGTCGCGCCGAGAGTTTCGAGCATCGCTTCGGTCGAACGCGGGGAAGAGGGTGGGTGCGTCGCGTCAGCGCCTGTAGCGCCCTCGATTGTTTGCGACAAGCTCTGCGCTCTAGCGCCGAGTAAATTCAGGCTTGCCCGTCGGGTTTGGAGATTGGAGGCTGGCGCGTTATTATCGGTCGCCCGATTGGTAATTTTACGTAGGGGACTTTGAAGATTTGGAATTATTCGTTATGATGGATATTATAGATAGAACATGCTTGCCAAAATTCAGATACATTACGTAACTGTAAGGTGGTAGGAGCACGGACTCAAACCAAGGAGCTATCTCATTAATGGATTACATCGATACAATTTTAGATCGGCTCAAAGATTTGGCTCGTAAAATCATTGAAGCGCTGCTTGGCCCCGAGCCAGAACCCGAGCCAGAGCCGATTCCGATTCCGGTCAACGATCGCGCTTCATATTAGTTTTATATCGAATCCTTTGGAATCTGAAAGTCGGCTCGATATTATCGTTCTTCACGGGCCAAACTTAAATCTGCTAGGTCAACGAGAAACCAACATTTACGGCAACGTCACCCTAGCGCAGATTAACGACATGCTAGAGCAAGAAGCGAAGTCTCTAGATGTTAATCTCTCCACCATGCAGTCAAATCTTGAAGGAGAGCTAGTTGATGTGATTCAATCGTCCCCAGAAAAGTATCAGGGTTCGATCTTGAATGCAGCAGCTTACACTCATACGAGCGTTGCAATTCGCGATGCGATCGCAGCGGTTAATCTGCCGACAGTCGAAGTTCACTTAAGTAATATTTACCGTCGAGAGTCTTTTCGGCATCATTCTTATATTGCTTCTGTAGCGATCGGACAAGTTAGTGGGTTTGGCGCTCGAAGTTATTTGCTCGGGTTACACGCTCTGGTTGGTTATCTCCGGGATTCAAAGCATTCTGTTTCGCAAGCTACATCTTGACATAATTTTTTGCCCTTCTCTAGACCCTGGGAGAAGGGAATTATTTTTATAACCTTCTTAGAGGTCGAGTCAACGTGCACTCAGACGCAACTTTGTTGCTTAGCCGATTTCGCGGAACTTATACCGGAGCTATCCTCGGACAAATGTGGGCTTCGCACGCTGCATCTTTGCCAAAAACAGCTTTGTGGCTTTTAGAATGCCATCTAGATTTTCGAGAGTCGAGCGCGACGAATCCTTTCGGAAACTTTCGAGGAATAGAAGAGGTTTCCAAGATACTCGTCGAAAAGGGTGAGTTATCCCTTGATGGAAATAAAAATATTAGTATTCCCTGGTTAGAGGAAGAGACCGCACAATTGGATGCTGATATTTGGATGGGGTTGTTACCCATCACCCTGTTTTTTCACGAAAATAATAGCAGACTCGCGGTCAATCTGCAACAGGCAACGACATCGTGGCAGTTTTCCTCCGAAGCAACAGAAGCAGCCTTGGGAGTCGGATACACGATCGCCCTGGCCCTGAGAGAAACGCTCGATCCGGCAACGCTACTCCCGCAAACCCTGCAATTTCTCAATGCGATCGAGGGGGACTCGCTACCGTTGCAATTCCCGAGTACTTTACAAACGTTACTCGATCGCCCAGCGAGTTTAGAGTCGGTCAAAGGCGGATCGCCCAGTGGATCGCAAAGCTTGCCACGTCCGACTGCCCAAATCTGTTCTCGGGCTGTCGCTCTAGCCTTATACTGCTTCCTGGGGACTCCCCAAGACTTTCGCACCTGCGTGATGCGATCGCTGCAAGTTGACTACCACCCCGAACTCGTCGCAACCATCGTCGGGGCGATCGCTGGAGCATATAATGGTTACGCGGGTATTCCCCTCTCCTGGCGCGTTGCTTTGAATCTCGAGGGCGAATCGACATCCGATCGGCTGGCAACTCAACTGTGGGCGGCATGGTCGGGGCGCTACGATCCGACGGGTTCTCTCGATATGCTAGAAGAAATTGCCGCCGTCACGGCTCCGGGAGTTCTGCGTCCTCGAGCATTGGAAGTCGATTAAACCCCGACGCGACCTCCCGATTCTACATGTACTGCAACACCAAGACCGCATCCATCGCACTAATTAGCGAATGTCCGGTCATAATGCCGCTAGAGAGGCAATATTGGGTATCGCTGAGGCGATTGAGAGTCTCGAAACCACTGCGTCGCTGTTTATCGCTGAGAGTCCAATATCGCTGGACGATCGCGCCGGGAGTCACCCAACCTTCCCCTTCGACTTTCCCCAGATCGCTGTGCTGAAGCACGAAGGTATATCGACGTTCGCCATCGTCGAGGCGACCTCGGTACTGAAAGGTAATTTCTTCTCGTTCTTCGTTGGGAAAAACTAACTTCGTCACCATGCTGTACCAGTTATCTTTCCACGCCACGATGGTGCGTCCTTTGACGGTAACCAACTCGCCGCTGCGCTCCAACCAGTGACCTTCGAGATTCCAGCGACCTTCTTCAAGTAAAAACGTATGAGCCACAGCGTCTTCCTCGTGTGTGAATGCTTGCTACTGACTGCTTGGGATATCGATCGAGCAAGAGTTTTTGGATGTCGATCTGCTGTGATGCTACAAAGTTATCCGCGAGGAAACCGAAGGTTGAAGTACGGTAAAATTTCAATTTGTCTTCAAACTTCACGTCGATCGAATCAACACCTACATCTAATATTCTATGCCACGGGGCGATCGCTCCGCTACCGGGCACATTTGACCGAGTACGACCGCACGAGTCGCTCCTGTAACCGAGGGTAGATTACCCGGAATTTCTCCCGCGTGCCAGTAGGCGAGAACGGCAAAGGCGATCGCTTCTTTAAAATCGGCACTCAGGCCCATTTCGTCGGTGGTGGAGATTTGCGTCGATTCGAGGTGCAATTGCAGGCGCTGCTTGAGGTAGCGGTTTTTCGCCCCTCCCCCGCACAGCAAAATGCGATCGGGCATTTGGGGCAATTGGCGATAGCTCAGGGCGACCGAAGCTGCCGTGAGTTCGGTGAGGGTGGCGATCGTATCGGCCGCACTCAGGTGACATTCTTGCATTTGGGCGAAACATTCCTCGAAAAAAGCCCGACCGAACATCTCCCGTCCGGTGGATTTGGGAGGATTTCGATCGAAAAAGGGGTGTTCTAGCCATTGGCACACCAATTCTTCTCGGGGCGTTCCCGAGGCCGCCCAAGCCCCATCGCGATCGAACGTTCGCTCGCCCCCACTCAGGTGGGTGACGGCTAAATCGATAAGGGCATTTCCGGGGCCGGTATCCCAACCGAGTACCCGTTCGCGAAATCGGGAGTCGGATGTGGGAGGGATATAGGTCAGGTTGCCGATGCCGCCGAGATTTTGCACGCAGGTATGATACTTGGGATGGGCGAAGAGGCAGACATCTAGGGGGGAAACTAGAGGCGCGCCTTGCCCCCCAGCGGCAATGTCGGCCGCCCGAAAGTTACTGACGGTGGGGAGTCCGGTGAGGTGAGCGATCGTTGCCCCGCGCCCGAGTTGGAGGCTGTAACCGAGGGTTGAGGAGGGGGGACGGTGAAAGACGGTTTGCCCGTGGGACCCAATTAACTCGGCGGGGGGACGATCGGTTTGAATGGCGATCGCGGCTCGGGCAAATTCGCAGGCGATCGCATCGTCGAGTTGGGCGAATTCTGCCATTGATAAGGCTTCCCCAGCACAAACCCGCAAAATTTGCGATCGCATCTGGGGGGAGTAGGGATAGGTTTCTCCCGCCAGCAGTCGAACTTGCAAATCCGCTTGCCGCCCTGTAATCTCTACCAGGGCGGCATCGATGCCATCGACAGACGTGCCGCTAATTAAACCGATCGTGCGTATCATGT
>JAXHUC010000107.1:0-16746 GCA_034189805.1 Cyanobacteriota bacterium | reverse complement strand
TCCAGTACTTTTAGCACTATGTTTCCTCCTTTTCTACCCAAAATCGCGAAAAACCTCACCGAATCGACTTCGATCGATCTGGCGCAACACATTGAAGCAGCCGCGATTGCGATGCCGTCGCTCAAAGTTCCGATCGCTACAACGTTCGTGCGTCAGGGTACGACCCAATCCACGCCGATTTTACTACTACACGGGTTTGATAGTTCGGTGTTTGAATTTCGCCGCCTGCTGCCGTTACTGGCACAAAAACGAGAAACTTGGGCGATCGATTTGTTGGGGTTTGGGTTTACCGATCGCACCGCCGGAAACACTTTTACCACCACCGATATTAAAATCCATCTGTATTCTTTTTGGAAAACCCTCATCGATCGACCCATCATCTTAATTGGGGCTTCGATGGGCGGTGCGGCGGCGATTGATTTTACCCTCACCTATCCGGATGCGGTGGAAAAGTTAGTGTTACTCGATAGCGCCGGACTCGCGAAAGGGCCGGTCATGGGGAAATTTCTCGTTCCCCCCATCGATCGTCTTGCCACGGAATTTCTCCGCCGTCCGCAAGTGAGACGCAATATTAGCCAAACCGCCTATTACGACAAAAAACTCAATTCTTTAGACGCACAATTATGTGCGGCGCTGCATTTAGAAATGCCCGGTTGGCACGAAGCCTTAGTTTCTTTTACCAAAAGTGGTGGCTACGGTTCGTTTCGCGATCGCCTCGGTCAACTAGAAACATCAACCCTGGTGATTTGGGGGGAAAACGATAAAATATTAGGCACGAAAGATGCGGGAAAATTCGAGCGGGCAATTGCGAACAGTCAATTAGTTTGGGTGGAAAAGTGCGGTCACGTCCCCCATTTAGAACAACCGGAAATAACGGCTGATTTTATCCTGACGCAATCTTAGTATTTAGTCATAAACTCTCGACTTTTTTTAGTCCAAAAAATAAAAATTTTACCTTAAATCATACCGGGCGAATTCAGAATTATTTGGATTGCGAGTATTTGTAGCATGTCCTATAAATATCAATTTTTTAGACCTAAATGCTTACATTCAGCCTCATCTCAGAGAAAATTAATGTTTTAATGTTTTGATGTTTTTTGCTGTGAACTAACAGATTCTAACGAACATCATGACTCAAACTCAATTTACAGTTACAGTTGAAAATCTTGCCCCAGAAAATGGTAACTTCCTAACCCCTGTTTGGGTTGGCATCCATGACGGAGAGTTCGATACTTACGATCGAGGTCGTCCCGTTTCTCCGGGTTTAGAGAGTTTGGCCGAAGATGGAGACACCGCCCTCATTTCTACAGAATTCGATTTGAGTGGATTTGGTGGGGCACAGGCAACGTTACTCGCTGGCGGACCCATTGCACCCGCAGAGGTGGTCAGCGAAACCTTTACCCTCGAAAGTACTGCCTCCACCAGCCGCTACTTCAACTACGCATCGATGATTATTCCCAGTAACGATGCGTTTATTGCTAACGGGAATCCCCTGGCCCACGAAATATTCGATGAAGCGGGAAACTTCATCGGGGCGAATTTTATTGTTTCCGGAAGCCAGGTTCTCGATGCCGGTTCGGAAGTCAACGATGAAATTCCCGCCAATACGGCATTTTTCGGTCAGGAAAGCCCCAATACCGGGGTGGCAGAAAATGGAGTCGTGACACCGCACCCCGGTTTCAATCCCGTCGGTAGCGGGGGGATTTTGGACTCGGAACAATTTTCCGGGGCAAACTTCACGTTACCGGGATATCAGGTGGCAAATTTCACCATTTCCTTGGATATTCTCGGCGGTACGGACAACGATGTGTTGTTGGGGACGGAAGTCGCCGAAAGCGTTCTCGGTTTGGCGGGGAATGACGTGCTGTTGGGGTTGGATGGCAGCGATCGCATTGTTGGCGACGAGGGAGACGATGCGGTTTTTGGCAACCGAGGCAACGATCGTGTTTTCGGTGGAGTGGGTAACGATCTGGTTTTCGGCGGACAGGGGAACGACTTGGTGTCAGGAGAAGACGGTGGTGACTTTCTCAGCGGTGGTGTAGGCAACGATGAGTTATCTGGCGGTAGCGGTAACGATTTTCTCGTCGCCGGATTTTTAGATACCCTCGCCACTTCGGCAACTATCGAACTATCTGAAGCCCAGGAAGTTACCGAAACCCCAGTTATCGATACGGCATCCACCGGCAGCGTCACGACGACCCTGGTGGGCACTCAACTTACGATTAGCGGTACCTTCAGCAATCTTACCAGTGCGCCGCTGGTGGTGGGGGAAACCGACAGTGCGGGGAATCCGGCAAGTGCGGTTCACATCCATTTCGGGGCGGCGGGATTTAACGGTCCGATCGTTCGCAACCTCACCGTGACCGATAATGGGGATGGATCGGGAACGCTCGGCGGAACTTTCGATCTCAATTCAACGGAAATTGCGGCTTTTGTGGCCGGAAACTATTACTTCAACCTGCATACGGAAAATAATCCTTCTGGGGAGTTACGGGGACAACTGCTCGTGACTCCGGCGGCAGATTCTGGTAGCAATATTCTCAATGGTGACGAAGATAGCGACGTACTCATTGGCGGAACGGGAGACGACACGTTAGATGGTGGCGTTGGCAGCGATACGCTGACCGGATTTACCGGCAGCGATGTTTTTATCGTGGCAGGAGGGAACGGAACGGATTTAATTCTCGATTTCCAGGATGGTTTAGATACCATTGGATTGGCTGGCGGGTTGACGTTTGAGGACCTCAGCATCGTCCAGGGAACGAGCGAAGACCCGACTGCTTTAGAAAGTCAAAATCACTCGTTGATTCAAGTGGCTGCCACGGGAGAGTTACTTGCATCGGTCGCGTTTACTCCGGTCAGTGCGATCGAAAGTAGCGATTTCACCGCGATCGTGTAGTTATTGACTGGGCGGTTTTTCTGGAGACAGTTAACACCCCAGAAAAACCTGCCTACTACGATAGCGATTCATCTATTACATCTCGATTTGAAATTGGTCGTTGAAATGAGTCAGCGATCGCTTTATAAAAGGCGATCGCTACTTAATTTCTTTGTTTCGATCGCAAAATCTCCCACCCCAATATCAAAAAAAATTTGGTATTGGCACTTTCTGATTCGAGGGATTGACAACTTAGGAATTTATCGTTTCCCATCGATCGATTTTAGCCCGTTTGGATGTCGTTTGGTTTATGATAACGTGAAACAATCGGACTTCAGTTTAAATCGATCGCTTTTATGAGTCAAACTGCCTCAAATCCGTCTTCTCCCCCTTGGCTGTATTCTCTCTGGAAATTCTCGCGTCCTCATACAATTATCGGCACCAGTTTGAGTGTTTTTGGATTGTGGGCGATCGCCCTGAGTCGGGCAGGACAGAGTGGAGAATTTCTAGATATTGCTGGGGCGATCGATATTTTCTTGACTTGGCTGGCGTGCATCTGCGGCAATATCTATATCGTCGGACTCAACCAACTCGAAGATGTCGAAATCGATAAAATTAATAAACCCCATTTGCCAATTGCTGCCGGGGAATTTTCGCGAGATCGAGGTCGTTCGATCGTTATTGTCACGGGAATTTTCGCGATTCTCGTCGCCAGCTTTCAAAGTCCGTGGTTGCTAGCTACCGTTCTGGTCAGTTTAGCGATGGGAACGGCATATTCTTTACCCCCCATTCGTCTAAAGCGATTTCCATTTTGGGCTTCGTTTTGTATTTTTACCGTTCGGGGAGTGGTGATTAACTTAGGCATTTTTCTCCACTTCAATCGCGGATTACCTATTATTTCAGAAGTGTGGGCGCTAACGTTATTCGTTCTCGTTTTTACCTTTGCGATCGCCATTTTTAAAGATATCCCCGATATTGAAGGCGATCGACAATATAATATTACAACTTTTACTGTCCGATTGGGGACAAAATCGGTCTTTTCTCTCGCTCGTTGGGTATTGACGGGATGTTATTTAGCCATGGCGATCGGCGGACTGATTTTTTTACCCGAAATTAACCCAATCTTGCTGATGACGACACATTTGGGAATTCTAGGTTTATTTTGGTGGCGATCGCAATCTGTCGATCTGACAGAGAAGGGAGAAATTGCGAGTTGCTACCAGTTTATTTGGAAGCTGTTTTTCTTGGAATACTTACTGTTTCCCGCTGTCTGTTGGTGGGGAAACTTTTAGAGCGGCAAACTGTCAATTTGTCGGGAATCCACCAGTAATTTTCGAGAGACCCATACTCGATTGGAGGTATGCGAGTTCTGGAATTTTTACCGTCAAGCTGATGGCTGAATACTAACCAATTACGTTGCTAATCTCTACAACTCAACGGCAACAGTTCTCACAGGCGATCGCAATTTTTATATTGTTTACCGTACGATAAATGAATATGGCTTCGCTCTCAACCTTAGAATATCACAGCCCAAAACCCTTGTAAACTCGTTCGATTTCCCTCCGAATTCAAGGTGAATTTTCGCGAAAAATGGCAGTGAAAACATAATTTTCTCGAGGCGATACCAAGCGGATAATTTCAATCCTTCGCCTGCATTTTCTCCGGGGCCCCTCTACCCCCGAAGCTAACTACACCTTCTCCTTCGGTGGAGGTACGATACCGCTCTTATTCAAGCCCGCATCAATACTTTCTAGGGTCTTCAAATCCTCTGGGGGTAAGATATGGGACTCGCATCCATCGCGCCCCGAACTCAGATGCGGTTGCTTTTCGAGGAACGAGAAGGCTTGGCGAAACTGAGTCGGCGTGGCGGTGACTGGGGCGCTGAAATGGCAGGGAACGATGCGATCGAAATTCCAACTTGCCACTCGATCGGCCCAATCGAGGGTAGTTTTCGGAGCGCGGTTGAGGATGAGGGTTTGCAGCACTGGGGCCACCAGCAATCGACCTCCACCGCGCAACATCTCGAACGATCGCCGCCAATCCGGCTTCCATTGGAAGGGAAACAAACCGAAATAGGCTTTCTTGGAGCGATCGACCGCTTTAAACGCATCGCGAAAAACCCGACCCCATTTGGGAACTTCCAACACCCCCGGTTGGAAATATAAAGCAAACAAGCAGATGCGCTGCCATCCCCGATGGCGGTTATCTTGCGTGTCTTCCACGGAGTCTGCGGCACTGTCTTTGGCGTGAAAGAGGAGGGGAAAGGGATTGAGTTGGACGATCGCTGGCGGGTCTTTGGGAACGGAAACCACCGAATCCGTCACCAAGAGGGTGCGCGATCGCTTGTGGAAAAAAGCCACTTCCTGAAACCGACCCGGTCCCAACTCGATGGTGTCGAGGATGGCATAGTCGAACTCATCCCCAAACGGGGTTTGACTGCTATCTTCGGGAAGAATGTGAGTGCGTTTGCCGGGGAATCCCAGCCAACTGATGGGGAGATTGAGGGGGAAACTCCACTGACTCGGGGCAACGTAAACTTGCGCGGTCTGGAAGCAACGAGCAAAAGGACCGACAAACACCTTATGTTCCAAACCCGAGGCAGTCGGGAGGATGATGTACTTCACCTCGCCATGTTCGGCAACGAGTTCTTCCATCAGGCGAATGCATTCTCGGGTGGGGGCCACCGGTGCGTAGACGAGCAATCCGCCACCGGAGAGTTTGACGACGCTCATGCGAATGGGAACCACAACGTAGAAAATGCCCTGCATCTGGTCGAACGCCCACAGGGTATCCCGAACGATTTCTTTGCGCAGCGTGCGTCGCTGACCGTAAGGATAGAGGGGAAACACCGGCCAGAACGGCCAGGAAAAATCCCTCGGATCGAATCTATCGTGCATTTCCCATCTGTTGTCGTGATTTTCGCGATCCCCAGAAGCTCCTACCGATCGAGCATTTTAGAGATTATTTTGCACGCAAGAGTGCTGCCAACCCATTCGTGCGATGGATGGGTTGGGTTGTTTGCGACTCAACGCCGGAATTGAGATTCCATTGTCTCACGATCGCGCTACAGTACGGGATCGACTTTTGTCGATCGCATCAGAAATAGGGTAAATACGGAAAAAATTGATTTTTCAGGTTGCGATCGATTTACCAAACTGAAGCATAAACTCTGTAAAACTGCGGAAGTTTTTGAGATGACAATCGATTAAAAATTGCATTTTTGAGAATTGAAGTCGCTCTTTTTAAGAACGAGTCTATTGGCTTTTCTCATGTTTTAGAAAATTAAAAATTAAAACAATTAACCGTAAATTTTCGGACGTGATGGCAATTGAGTTCAATCCGAGATTTTACGGAATCTGAGCGATCGGCAGCTACTCATTCATGGAAACTCGATCGGTCAACTCATCAAACCGATCTGCACAAATTTTGAACTTCCACCCAATAAAGAGATCGGATTTATACAGCTGTCTGCTGCAACAATTCCATCGATCTCAACTCATTAAATCATCCGGAACACGATGAAATCTACCGCTTCTTTCTCCAACGTTATTTTTATCGACTCCCGCATGGAGTTAGATACCTCCAAAGTCACACCCGATACGGAGGTGATTCGCATCGACCCTACCGAGAATGGTGTTGACCAGATTTCTCAAGTTCTGGCAACCCACGACGAACTCGCCAGCGTCCAGATTATCGGACACGGCAATGAAGGTTGTCTCTTTCTGGGGAATACCGAACTCAGCAACCAGACCCTGAACCAATACGAAGCGCAGGTACGCGACTGGGGTTCGGCGCTGACCCAAAACGGCGACTTACTGCTGTTTGGCTGCGATGTTGCCGCCGGAGATATCGGTCGCACCTTCGTCCAAAAGATTGCCGAACTCACCGATGCCGATGTTGCCGCGTCTGCGGATCTCACGGGGAATGCAGACCTCGGCGGTGACTGGAACCTCGAGTATCGAGTGGGAGAAATCGAGTCAGCCGCGCTGCATTTGGAATTATTAGAAACCTTCGACGGCATCCTCCTCGAAGTTTCCACGGCGACGGATTTACAGACGCAGATCGGTCTGGGCACCGATGAAATCGAGCTGGGGGCGGATATTAACCTCAACGATCTCGGTCGGGCGCTATCGGTAAACGGGGGCAATATTACCATCGACGGTCAAGGTCGCACCATTAGCGGGAATGACGCTTATCAGATTTTTCAGATCTCAAACGGGACGCTGAACCTGGTGAATGTCACCCTCGCGGACGGTTTGGCGAAAGGCGGAAATGGGACTAACGGCGGCGGCGGCGGCCTGGGGGCTGGCGGGGCGATTTACATGAACGGGGGAACCCTCACCGCCAATAACGTCACGTTTTTCGGAAACAGCGCCCAAGGTGGAGATGCACTCGGTACGGCGGGTCGCGGGGGAAATGAGAAGCGAAGTGGTGCGAGTGGCGGTGCCAGCGGTGGACTCAACGGCGAACCGGGTGTTGCTGGCGGTGCTGGCGCTTCCCTGGAGCGAACCGGTGGCACGGGTGGTAGTGGTGCGTTCGGTCAAGGTGGCGGCGGCGCTGGTGGTGGCGGCGGCGGAAAGGATAAAACGTTTGGTTCGGATCGCGGTGGTAACGGCGGTCGTGGTGGTCTTGGCGGCTGGGGTGCTGGCGGCGGCGGCGGCGGCGGCGGCGGCGGCGATGACGATCGCGCCAGTAGTGACGATGAAGGACGCGGCGGTTCTGGTGGCGGCGCTGGCGAGTTCGGTGGTGCGGGGGGTCGCGGTGCTAGCGGTCGCAGCAAGAATGGCGGCAGCGGCGGTACTGGCGGCGGCGGGGCCGGTGTCGGCGGGGCGATTTTCGTCCGGGATGGTAACGTGGCTCTCATCGATAGCAATTTCAGCGGCAATACCGTTGTCGGCGGTACGGGGGCAAATAACGGTCGCGGGGTTTCTGCCGATATCTACAACTTCGGCGGGACGGTAGGACAGCTCAATAGTGATATCGGCGATAGTTTCGGCGTGGATCTCCTGGCAGCCTCTACGGTACAAATCGATGGTGTCACCGAACCGAGCGAGTCCGGTGCCACTTTCGGTTCCGTTACCAATGGGAGTATTACCCTAAGTCTCGATCGCATCTTGGCAACTCCGCTAACCCTCGACTACACCCTGGGCGGGACGGCGACACCCGGCACGGACTACGTTCTCGAATACAACGGCGCGGTACTCGATGGCGAGCTTTCCGTCCCGGCAGATGTCGATACGGTGACGATCGACATCGTCCCCACAGACGACGACGACTTCGACCCCGGCGAAACGATCGAATTTACCCTCAACGACAGCCCCGTTTACGACATCTCGGGCACGGCAAATCGCATCCTGGAAATTGGCGATAACGAACCCACCGTTAACATCGAGGCAGTGGAGACGATTCGCGAGCAGGCGGGGACGCAAGCGGCGTTCGCCATTTCCCTGGATAAACCCGCACCGCAAGCCCTGACCATTCCCTATACCGTCAGCGGTACAGCAACACCGGGCAACGATGGGGATTTCGCTCCTCTCTCGGGTCAAGTGACGATCGCGGCTGGACAAACCCAAGCCGATATTTCGATCGAAGCCTTCGACGATGGAACCGAAGAAGGCAGCGAAACCATCGTCCTTACTCTCGACGAGGGCAGCGGCTATGCCGTCGATGAGGCGAACGGTACGGCGCGGACGCTCCTCCTCGATGGCAGCGGTGGGGGACAACCGAATCCCAGCGATGAGTTCGTCCGGATCGAGAAAACAGGCTCCCGCACCTACGTCGTTGAAGGTAGCAACGAACCCGATCGGATTCAAATTCTGCTGGTGAAAGAACCGACGGCGGATGTCACCATCTCCTTCGAGACGGGAGACCAACTCGAAGCGATTCCCGATATCACTATTCCTCGCGCCAACTGGTCGGAACCCGTCGAGGTGGAAATCTACGCCCAGTCCGATACCGAAGTCGAACCCGAAGATATTCAAACGGATTTAGCCTTTACCCTCGCCAGCGCTGACGGCAACTTCAACAACCTGCAAGTTCCGACCCTGCCAGTTATCGTGGCCGATCCCCAAATTGAAGGCAGCCAATTGGGCCAAGGCATTGATGCGTTGCTCGATCGAATTAGCGATTTGCTCGCCGAACAGCTCGACGGTCTCGAACTCCCCTTAATTGGCAATTTGGGAGATTACACCCCCAACTTTATCGACACCTTCCGAAATTTCCTGGTTGACAAACTCGAATCCTTGGGGGCGACCGATTCTTCAACGATCGCCACGACGATCGAAACGGCGATTGAGGGGGCTTTCAACATCGTGGGAATCGACACCGATGTCGAAGTGAACTTGTCAGCCGGACTCCAAGAAACCAGCTTCGACATCACCATCAGCAACGAATACAACCTCGAGACCGACCTATCCGCCGACCTGGGAATTCCCGCCCTCGGCTTGAATCTCGATGGCAAAGCCGTCAGCAGTTTCGAGTACGAGTTGGGCTTGGGTATTGGCTGGCACGAAGACTTTGGTTTCTATGCCGATACCGAGAAAACGAGCTTGAAAACCAACGTAGGAGTCGCCCTCGACGAAGACTTCCAAGCAACGGGCAACCTCGGCTTCCTCCAGCTCGATGCCACCAACAATCCCGACGATCCCACTCAAGCGAGCATCGATTTCAATGTCGGTCTGACCGATCTCGACAACATCCCGATAATTCGATACCTCGATGCCAACTCGAACAATACTTGGGATGAGAGCGAACCGGTCGCCTATCAAAATGAAGATGGCAACTTCCCCGAATTAGCAGTGGTCGGACGCTTTGACACCAACGGCAACGGTATCTACGACAACGACGAAGGCATCATCAAAACCCAGGACGCACCGGATGATGGCAGCCGCCTCACCCTCGACGAACTGCGGCGGGACTTCCAACTCGGCGACTTGTTCGATCCGAAACTCGAAGGCGATGCCAACCTCGGCTTGCAACTGGTCACCAGTGCCAACGGCAGCTCGTCACTGCCGAGTTTTGCCCTCGACCTCAACGTGGATTGGGACGGCTTTAGCTACCAAAACGGACAATTCGAGAAACCCGACCTGCCAACGGTTTCCTTCGACAACCTGGCAATCGATATGGGCAGTTTCGCAAGTAACTTCGCCCGTCCAATTTTCGGGAAAGTGAACGAGGTTATCGAGCCTATCCGTCCGTTCGTTGACTTTCTCAAACAAGATATCTCGTTTTTCGACTCCCTGAATATCGATCGCCTGTTCGGTAAAAAACTCGATCTCGACGGCGACGGCAAAAAGTCCCTGGTAGAATTCATCAGCATTCTACCCCAAAGCAAAGTCAACGTCGCCCCGTTTGTCGATGCGATCGATTGGGCCGTGCAAATCGCCGATCTCGTCGAAACCATCGCCAACACCGAAGGCAACTATCAAATTCAGTTGGGTTCCTATCAAATCGGCTTACCCGAAGAATCCGGCGGTTTCAGCAACCCCAATCTCGAAGACTTCAGCCGCACCTCCCGCGCCGATCGCTTCGAGTTTAGCGCCCCCGACTTCTCGATCGAGGACTTCTCAGTGGGTTTGAGCGAGCTGTTCGACAGCAGCGCCGAGATTGAGTTTAGCTGGCCCGGCGACTTCTCGTTAGGCGACTTCTCCGGCGGACTCAAGCAACTCTTCTCCCAATCCGGACTACGATCGACCCTGAATTTCGACTGGTCGCAAATTTCCCTCGACGATTTCGCGCGCGAGTTTGCCCCGTCCGGCAGCGAGCTGTCCCTAGGTTCGATCGTCGGTTCCTCCGGTGTCATCCTGCGAGACTTTGCCCTCGGTTTGCGCTCCCTGCTCGTCGGTACGAGCGAGGTATCCCTCGACTGGTCGAAATTCTCTCTTGATGATTTCGCCACGGGCCTGCAAGCAGTTCGCGCCGGGAAAGCCGGTCGCAGCGCCGAAGGTCTCAACCTCGAGACTGTTTCCCTCCAAGATTTTACCAACCAAATCGAACCGCTGTTTGCCAGCGGCGACTTCAGCTTAGATAGCAGCACCGATAATTCCCAGGCTGCTCTCAAGACGGGGAACGTCAGTGTCGAAGACCAAATTGCCGCCGCTGGCGGAGATTCGAGTCAAACACTGCTCGATGTCATCAAAGGCGGAACCCTGGAGTTCCCCATTCTCACCGATCCCCAAGTGGCGATCGACCTGCTGCTGGGCAAAACCGATGCCAACCTGTTTACCTACGACCTGCCCCCCCTCGAACTCGATGCGGATTTTCAGACGAGTTTCGTCATTTTCTCGCCGCCGACGGTGCGCTTGGGCTTTGGCGGCAACGTGGGTATCGAAGCCGACTTGGCCTTCGGTTTCGATACTCAAGGTGTATTTGAATGGTCGCGGCAAGGGTTCGACCTCGATAAGAGCTTCCTGGTGCTCGATGGTCTCTACGCGAGCGATCGGGCTAATGCTGACGGTACGGGAGAGGATGTGGATGAAATTTCGGCTCAATTGGGTGCCCATGTCGAACTGGGGGTCGGACTCAACTTGGGATTGGTCGGCATCGAAGGTTACGCGCGCGGCGGTCTCCTCGGCGAACTGGGCCTTGACTTCCGCGATACCGGGGAAAGCACCGGAACCGCTGACGGAAAGATTCGCGCCATCTCGGAAATTGGAGCGAATATCACCCAGCCGTGGTTGTTGTTCAATCTCCAGGGGGCACTTTCGGCAACGGCGCAAATCGGCATTCGCGGAGAAGCCTTCTTCGGTGCGGTCGAAAAAGACCTCTACAAGAAAGATTTCGGTCCTTTCACCCTAGCCGAATTTGAATACGGCGAAAACGGCTTTATCGTCTCGACGGTTTTTGACGGTCCGATCGCCGGGGGAACGGTCTTCTTCGATGCCGACCTTGATGGCATCCAAAGCCCAGCCGAACCCTTTACCCTCACCCAAGCAGACGGCAGCTACCAATTGGCGATTCCTCTGGAAATCTACGACAGTAACGGCAACGGTCAAATCGACCTCGCTGAAGGTCAAATCGTCGTCACCAACGGCGTGGATGTGGATACCTACCAAGACCAGCGTTTCGATTTTGTGACTTCGCCTCAGTGGGAAGTAGCCTCGCCTCTAACGCTGCTGGCGATGAAGCTCGAACAACCCGATCCGGTGACGGTGGAAGCCCAAATCGAAGCGGCTTTCGGACTGCCTGGGACTTTCAAACTTTACGCAGACAGTCCCCTCGAAGGCATCGTGGCGGGCGACAGCTCTGCAGCGGCCGTCTTCCGGACTCAAGCGCAACTGCAAAACTTACTGATTCTCGGGAGCAATACTCTAGGAACTGAGGGCGATCGCCGTGCTGGAGCTTCTGCCCTACTCGAAGAAATTATCCAACGCGCTCGGGTCGGCGAGTCCATCGACTTAAGCGATGGCGAACAACTGCAAAGCATCATCGAGAATGCTGCCACCGCCCTGGGGGTGACACCGAGCGACTTCGAGATTGCCTTTGACGAGTTGGTCTTCCTCAACGGGGAAATTGCCAAAATTATCGGCAGTGGTGAAAGCGCCCGCGCGGATATCGTCGAACTCATCCCCTACGACATCCTCGATCGCAGCTATCTCAACCTCATCGAGAATCCGTGGATTAGCCTCCTGCGGGCTGCGGTTCCCGAACCGGATACGGCAAAAGCCGTCGAGACGGTGCAAACGGCTCTCGGCTTGCCCGATGACCTGGATATCGGCAGCTACAACCCGATCGATGAAATCGCTAACGGCAACCTCTTGGGTCTGGAAATCTACGCCAAACAGGTACAGCTCAACGCCACCTGGACGCAACTGGCTCAAATTGCCAGCGGTCTGGGGGTTGAAGATGCCGATAATACGGTTATCGATGGTTTCGTCACCGCTCTCGATTCCGGGAAGGTCTACGACAACTTAGGAGATGTCGATCGAGTCGCCGATCTCCTCGAAACCCTCGCCCCCGGACTCGACAGCGATCGGGTTGCAGCAGCCGTCCGGGCGATCGCCGATCGCAACACCAAAATAAACGAGTTGGTGGCATCCGCCCAAGTTGGAGACGACCTCGAGGCGGTGCGATCGAGTATTGCCCGAGAGCAACAGCTAGCTCAGGGTATGCAAGCCAATCTCCTGGAATCTCTGGCAATCGGGGAAACGACCGTCGAACAGTTCGAGACCCTCATCGAGTACAACCAGACCAACCAGAGCGGCATTACGATCGAAAATATCATTGACGGCACGGAAAACGACGACACCCTAATTGGGGGCGATCGCAATGACGCGATAACCGGATTTGCCGGAAACGACCTGCTACTGGGCAACGGCGGTAGCGATCGGATTTTTGGCAATCGGGGTAACGACTCGATCGACGGTGGCGATGGGGGCGATCTGATATCGGGCAACCAAGATAACGACTTACTGCAAGGGGGTGGGGGCTTTGATGTCATTTTTGGCAATCAAGGCAACGATCTGATTCTCGGCGGCGAAGAAACCGACTTCCTCTACGGGGGTTTGAACGACGATACGCTGCTCGGCGAAGCCGGAGACGACGATCTTCGCGGTGACGAAGGCGACGATCTCCTCGAAGGGGGCGATGGAAATGACATTGTTGCCGGCGGCAAAGGAGTTGACAGCCTCCAAGGTAACGATGGCGACGATCGACTCTTTGGCAACCTCGGCAATGACGCGATCGATGGCGGATCGGGTAATGACACGATTACTGGCGGCAAGGATGACGATGTTATATCCGGTAGTGCGGGTGACGATTCGCTCTTGGGCAACTTCGGTGACGACGCGATCGGCGGTGGCGATGGCGATGATACGTTAATTGCCGGGAAAGGAAACGATCTGGCGTTTGGCGAACTCGGCAACGACTGGCTGCGCGGCAATATTGGTGACGACACCCTCGATGGAGGTGACGGCAACGACGACCTCCGAGGCGGTCGGGATAATGACATACTCACCGGTGGTCTGGGTGACGATAGTTTGACCGGAGGCGGCGGTAGCGATCGCTTTATCCTCACTCCCAACACCGGTAACGATATCATTGTCGATTTCACCGACGGCGTAGACTTGCTGGCGGTTTCTCCAGAATTACTGCTCGAACTGCAACAGCGTTCGGCGATCGCAACTGCCACTGCCGAAGGGGCGAAAATCGAACTCGGTAGCGGTTCGGTGTTCTTACCTGGGTTCAACGCAGCGGGAATCGATGTCAACGATTTCGTTAGCTTAGTCTAAACGACAATATCGATGCATCAAAACAGCGGCAGCTTTTTATGGGGAGCTGCCGCCCTTGTTCGACTGATTCACTTTAATGCGGACGAAAGGACTTGAACCTTCACGTCTTGCGACACTAGAACCTAAATCTAGCGCGTCTACCAATTCCGCCACGTCCGCAAGATAGTATCAATTTTACTATTATACCAAAGCTCAGTCTGGATGGGAGCAGCTCGATCGAATTTTTCGCCACAAGTTCAATTCTCACCAAACATCGGGCTGGCAAATCCGAAAAAATACAAGCCAGAATACTTTGAGGAGATCGAGTTACCTTTTTTAAGGAAAAAGTCAATGCACGATGGCTACAAAATATCAATTTGTAAAGTTAGATTACAAAATTTCTTCCTTCTGAGAGAGTTTACAAATCTATCTTTAGGTACAAGCTTTCTCTCTAAAATTTATTTTATCCTTACTATTAAAGTTATTTAAAAAAGTGACTTTTGAATTTTTGATACAGCCAGCTTACTGTAAAATTGCTAACTGTATCAAGAGAAACACAAAAACTCAAATCAATTTAAGGAGGTAATGAGCTATGAGTATTGAAGAAAGAGTTGAAGCGACCGCCAAGAATATTGAAGGAAAAGTGCAAGAAGCTGTTGGCGAAGTCACCGGAAATCCCGAAGATAAAGCTGAGGGACAAGCCAAACAAACCGAAGCTCAAATCCAACATACCGCAGAAAATGTGAAAGACGAGATTAAAGAAAAGCTCGACTAAAAATTGAGTTTGAGACGAGGGCAAGAAACTCGACCTATTTTTATAAATTCGTGAGGAAGTTTAACAAACCGTGAGTATTTTAAGTTGGATTGTCTTAGGTCTTATTGCTGGTGCACTGGCTAAATTAATCTATCCCGGTCGTCAAGGTGGTGGGATTTTTGCCACCATCGGTTTGGGAATTGTCGGCGCGCTAGCGGGCGGTTTTCTCGGTCAACTCTTAGGAATTGGAGCTGCTGCGGCAGGTGGATTTAGTTTGGCCTCGATCGTCACAGCAGTTATCGGTGCAATGATTTTAATCTTTGTCTGGGGTCTACTCACTCAGCGAGCGAACTAAGGAAAGTTTTCCATCCTCAGAGTAAAGTGCATCTTTTGTATGTAAAGGCAAGGTATTCATCTGAGATATATTTTGCCTTTACTGTTAAGGCTAACGAAGGTTAAGTCATAAAATCAGGAAATAAAGTTTAGACAAATGATGAGCGATTCACAAAATACAGACAGCGATCGATCGACAGAACTTCCCTTAACCAATTCTTCAGAAGAAGTAGAAGAAGTGGTTGCCAACACTCAGCCAATGGCACAACAGACCGATATCGATGAAATGGCAGCCCGAGCTGGCGTGGAAATGTCGCCAGAAGAACCGTTGAATCTGAAAAACAAACTCGAAGAGCGAGATCGACAGCGATAGTCGCCGGATTTTTCATTAATATAGAGATACACCCAACTGACCGATAAAACTCTACACGGTCGGTTGGGTTTAAGTTCGTATTGAGCGATCGTCTCATCAGATCGAAAGCGATAAAATCATGACGGAACCGGAAAAACGAGATCTCATCGAGCGATACCTCAGCGCTTATAATGCCTTCGATGTTGATGGCATGATGGACACCTTGCATCCGCAGATCGAATTCGAGAACATTTCTGGTGGTGAGGTGAATGCTACGGCTTCTGGTGCCGATGAGTTTCGTCAGATAGCCCAACGGGCAACGGGTCTATTCTCGTCCCGGAATCAGACCGTACGGGTATTTGAGGCGAACGAGAAAGGCGCTGCGATCGAAGTTTCCTACGAAGGGGTACTCGCCGCCGATTTGCCGAACGGGATGAAAGCCGGAGAAATACTCCAGCTAAACGGGCGATCGGAGTTTGAGTTTAAAGAAGGGAAAATTTCGCGGATTGTCGATCGTAGTTAATGTGGCAACCGCCTTGAGAGAACTTTCATTCAAGGGGCGATCGTGTCAAACTCAAACTGGATGAATGACCGATCGATCCAAAGCCACCGTGAAACCCAACCGAAAATCCAGAAGATTGCAGTTCATTATATCGGTTGCGATCGCCCTAGTCCTGACCCTTGCGGTTAGCAGCGCTTTGAGATTGCGCGATGCCGCAACGGGGAATGTGGATGCTTTCCTAGTTTTAGGCGGCAGCATCCAGCGCGAAATTCACGTCGCCCGCCTCGCGACTCAATACCCCGATATTCCGATCCTGATTTCCAAGGGGTCTGACGATCCGTGCATCCTCCTCATATTCGATCGCGAACGGGCAGAAATCGACAATGTGTGGCTGGAAAATTGCGCCAACTCTACCTTTGGCAATTTTTACTTTACCCAACCGATTCTCCAACAGTGGGGCGTTCGCCGCCTGAAGTTGATTACCTCTCCCACCCATCTCCCCCGCGCCAAATGGCTGGCGCAAATTATCCTCGGGTCTCACGGAATCTGGGTAGAAACCGATCTTGTCGATGAAACCGGGGTTCCGGGAAACCGAGAATCTTTGCCCAAAACCCTCGTCGATACCCTGCGCGGTTTAGTGTGGGCGGGGATTTCTCAAGTTTACGCCCCAACTTGCAACGATTTAAAGCCTCTAAGTGCAGTTAATTTAGACGAGTGGCG
>JAXHUC010000106.1:0-22608 GCA_034189805.1 Cyanobacteriota bacterium | reverse complement strand
AAGTCGCGGCTTCGACGTTCGCCACCCAGTATTCCCGCACTCCCAAACGCTCGTACAGCAAGCGCTTCGGACCTAAATCGTCGCTCAACGTCGTGGCGGAGACTTCAACGACCAACGATGGTGGGCCGTAGAGATTGACATCGACGGGTTGATTGTTTTTGGGGGGACGTTCCACGTCGTCACCGATGTAATAGGCCAGATCCGGTTGACATTCGCGCACGCCGGTTTTGCGGAAACTGCCGTTGGTGAAGGCGATGTAGTGAATGTCTTTGAGGGTTCCGTAAAGACTGACGACGGCGGCGAGTATCGAATTGTCTTGACCGTGCGCTGACCCAATCGGCATAGTTTCGAGCCTCATCCAACCCGTATCGTAATAGCATCGAGCTTTTTCGAGTTCCGGACGCTGGGTTAGGGTCAAAAACTCGTCCCAAGTCCCTCGAACCCAGGTATCGGTGGTGAAGGTTGGGGGTGTTGGTAGTGTGTTGACCATTTCAGCTCGCTTCTCGAGTCCTCAGTAAGCTGTGACACATTTAGATTGTACATGGGGGTGGAGGAAGTCTCGATCGGACTCCCTCATTGGCAGATTTTCGGTTGACGATCGGACTTTGGATAAAGTGAATGCGCAAACAACTTTAACCTTTGAGCGATATACGCCAGCTTACTGCTAATTCAACGAGCAAAACTTCCGAGCGCGATCGGACTCTGGATTTTGCCAAGAATAGGCGAAATGGCTGATCGAGTTGACTTGCGGGGCCGCGCGCTGAATATCGCGCATTTGCTCCTCGAGAGCCGGACGGTTGGTGACCGATTCTCCCCAATTTCCCGCAATTGCCGGCACGATTTGAGTTTCTAGAGGCGCGTAGTTCAAAACTCGCTCTAACAAGTTGACGATACAACTGGTTTCGCCGCAAACGCCGTAAATCATGGGATGCCACTGCATGGACGCGGGGAATCGATCCCAGGCTTGCAAGCGAGAGTCGAAGCCACCTTCTCCGACGGCTTGGTTGGCATCGGGGAAAAAGACCGCCCCGGAGGGAATTCCCTCTCGTTCCACGGGTTCGACCGCCTCGGCGAGGAAATCGAGCACGCCTTGGACGGCATGGGCGACGCTGAGATACCAAAGCTGGTCTTGTACCGACTGGGAAACGTTGTGTCCCTGCCACATGGCTTCTTCTCGAGGGTAGCGCCGGTTAACGCTCTCGACATCGCTAGAGGTAACGTAGCCCTGAGTCAAGAATCGCTCGATGAGTTCTTGTCCTTTGGAGTTCAATGCCCGTTGGTATAGAGCTTGGGTGGCGGATTCTCCGTAAATCCACAAATCTTTGACCTCGCTGACAACCGATCGCGCCCCCCTGCCGCGAGGATAGCGTACGTAGTCGAACAACATGCCGTCGGGCTGGCGTTCGAGGATCTTATCGACCAGGGCGCGATAGTCCTGCCGCGCCCGATCGTCGTAGGGATCGATGAAGACTTGGTTGCGATCGCCTGGATTCGAGCTATCGTATTCTGCCCCCGCGCGATCGCTCACCGTTAAGGTGGTGTCGCCATGACCGTTGCGAGCCAGAACGTCGGCGCGATCGTCACGCTGTCCGTAGGTATATCCGAAATTGAGGGTAAATAACCAGGCATAGACTTTTAAGCCTCGTTCCCGCCCCTTTTCTAAAGTCTGCTCGAAGAGATCGATATTTTCCGTTCCGGGAGTCCGCAGCACTGGAGTCCAAGGGGTCGGGTTGTCGGCTGCCGGAAGCAGTACTTGACCGTCGTAGAAAACCTCGACGTACGCTTGGTTGTAGCCCCAGTTGGTTATCTCGTCTAACACCCCTTCTAACACCCCTGGTTGAGTATCGCAGGGATAGACGCGCAGCCAGAGTGCCTGATTCTGCGGCCACGTTCGACGACGGCACTCTTGGACTTCGGCAGCGTGTTTGGCCACCATTTCTCGATAGCGGTCTCGGGCTTGCGGATCTCCCTCAACGATACCCGCTTGGCGGAGGGCATCTTTTTGGGCAACTGCCGAGGGGGAAATTTGGCAAGTGCGACCGTTTGGCGCTGAAGTTGCCGGATTCCCGATTCCGAAACCAAACAAACTACTACTGAGAATGGCGATCGCCAAACGGTGAGAAAAAGACGGTCGGTGTTGGAGGATTTGAAACCGAAAACCGAAGCACGAGAACAGATTGTGAGCGAATCCCATGAAATCCCAAATAATTTACCTAGATCTTTATTCGATCGTAAGTTCAACGGATCTGGACGAAGAGAGTCTGGGAATTGCTCCCACTCTCAGGGAATTTGTCTCAGGTGATTGTATTTTGAGAGGTATCCCCAAGCCTAAGCTAGCAGATCTTGAATGTCACATACCCGATCGAATCGCTGTATCTATCTTTCTTAGGGCAACTCGACCGATGTTGGTTTGGCGATATGCGGCAATCCCCAACCCAATTTCTCTCGCAGGACGCGGAAAAATTCGGGATTGTTGAGGCGAATAAAGCGAGCGTTATAGGGCGATCGCTCCAAAGATACCCGATCTTCGGGCAGCACGTAACACCCGGCATTGCCATCAACCACCATCACCATCCGATTGGGATGAGCCGGAAAAATTCTCACCAGTTCGCGATCGGAAAAAATGAGAGCCCGAGAGGCGAGAGAATGGGGACAGATGGGCATCAGTTGCAGCACTGGAACGTTTGGGGTAACAACCGAGCCGCCAGCGGAGAGGGAGTATGCCGTCGAACCCGTCGGCGTGGAAATTATCACCCCATCAGCCGCAATATCGACAGGTGCGTGAGAGCCGATAGCGACTTCAAAGTGACACATGCTCGTCAGGGGTTCCCGGTGCAGCACCATTTCGTTCAAACACAGGGCTTCCCAAATGGGTACATCTTCCCGCTTCACCCGCACGACGCACATCGTCCGTTCTTCGACTTGGTATTTCCCCTGCACCACCGCCTCGAGGGCCAAGTCTAACTGTGCGAGATAGGTTTCGGTCAAAAAACCCATATGACCGGTATTGACACTCAGCAACGGCAAACTGATGGGAGCCACTTGTCGAAACGCCGAGAGTACCGTGCCGTCTCCCCCCAAGACAATACCAAATGCCATCTCCGAGGTAAAACCGGGAGGCACTAAACCGTCAATGGGAGTATGGCAGACAACACTATCGGGTTTGGAATAGCCGAGAATGCCACCCACCCCAGTGGCGGTACAGACTTCCCAACCTTTGGCAGTGAGCTTGTCTTCGATCTCCTGGGCAACGCGACAAGCAGCGGGTTTGATGTCGTTGTAAATAATGCCGACTTTAGGCACGCGATCGATCCGGTTAGTGGGGCAAAATTTAAGTCGAACGGGAGATTTAGGACTTGATTAGGACTTAAATGGAGTCCTTTGTCTGGCTTTTTTCCGTTCTTTGGCTTTCGCTTGCTCGTATTCTATCTCTTTGAGCTTCTTGGTGATCCGCTCGTAATATTCTTGCAAGTAAGATTCTAGGGTGGTGATGTCCTCGGGGTCGAGTCCGAACGCCGGGTATACGTCATCCATCGATGCAGTTAGAGGATTGCCCGAAGCCATGACCTCGGCAAAGGCGAGGCGGTCTGCCACGTTCCAACTCCACTGGAAAAATTGCGTCACTCGGCGCACCACTTTGAGCAAGCCAAACGGAACTCGGGTGACTTTGGCGGTTTTGCCCGATTTACGCTCGCAAAGGCGGATAATGTCATCTCCACTCCAGGCGCGGGAACCGACGACGGGGAAGGTTTTGTTTTCGGTTTCGGGAACCGAAAGGGCCCGAACGGCAAATTTGGCAACATCTTGGGTATTCATGTAGGCCACCGGAGCCGTCTGTCCGGTCATCCACACCGTTTGCTCGTCCAAGATAGGGATGGCATACTGGCCGATCAATCCCTGCATGAAACCGCTCAGTTTCAGAATCGTATAGTTGAGTCCCGATTCGGCTAAGAATAACTCGGTACAGCGCTTGATTTCCATCAAAGGCACTTGGGGATACTTATCGGCATCCAAAACAGAGCAGAACACGAACCGCTCGATGTTAGCTGCGGCGCAAGCTTGAATCAGCGCCACTTTTCCGTCCCAGTCCACTTTCTTGACGCTCAGAGAATCTGTCAGCCTTGCGGTCGATGCATCGATGACGGCACTTATGCCTTCCAAGCAAGGCGGTAGCGTGTCGGGAAAGCATAAGTTGGCTTGTACCAGTTCGGCTCCCCACTCCCGCAGAAAAGCCGCTCGAGTGAAACTGCGAACTAGACAGCGCACCTCATGTCCTTCATCTAAGGCGCGGCGAACGATTTGTCTTCCCAGTGTGCCAGTAGCACCGACGATTAATAGGCTCATTCGATATCTCTACGACTCTCGATCGCTTGCTCGATTGGCTTGGGCGAGCGAGATGTTCTCCTTAATAATTTATGGGGTTGTCTATCTTATGGGGTCTATTTATTCGGTTGAGGGAGGCCCTCAAAAGAGTCCGCAAACCTGCAATCGATAATTTGAAGAATTATCTCTAACAGTCTTCGATCTGGAATGTTGACCCATCCGAAAAGCTGCGACACACTCCCAAATAGATAATCCGAATCGAAATCCAGAACGCTCTCTTGCCAACTTCAGAGATCGGGGATACTCAACAGTTAATTCGCACGCTAGAAACCGAAGATTCTACAAAATACTCGGCTTCAGTTGTCGAGGTTTTTTTCCCTTTCTCCGTCGTTAAGGCTCGATTTTGCCCCAGACTTCAACAGAAAAGCTCATTTAAATGAGAGTTACGTGACAATTCTTAACGTTTTATAAAATATTAACAGATATGGCACGCCTTGTCTCTACTCTGAGACGATCGAATGAGAAATCGGTAAGCGCGAGAGCTAAAAAGTTTGCCGTACCCGAACCGGATTCGGGATAAGCTCGAACCACACCGAGGGAAAACTCTCCGCTACATTAGTAAGTATTCTCATTCCGATTTCCATCCCCGAATTCATTCATTCAAGACGATCGTGACTGACTCTCAAACCGCTTCATCCACTGCCAAAAATACCGCGAAGAGACTCAAAACGCCTCAATGTGACGTTCGACATTCCGTCGATCCGAGTTGTGTGGGTCAATTACAACCTCAGCTTCTCGGGGTGGAAAAATCCCAGCGCATGGCAGAACTTTTTAGCTGTTTGGGAGATGCCAACCGCTTGCGAATCGTCTCGGCTTTGGCCGCTCGAGAACTGTGCGTGTGCGAAATTGCCGCTGCTGTTGAAATGAGCGAATCAGCAGTATCTCACCAATTACGAACGCTACGAAGCGCTCGTTTAGTGGGTTATCGCAAGCAGGGACGAAATGTCTTTTACTTTCTTCAAGACAGTCATATCTTGAACGTTTATCGAGAAGTTGCCGAGCACCTCGACGAACCCCAAGATTAGCCCCAAAGCTCCAAAGATTGACTGCAACACCCCAAATGTCGAGCTGGGTTTATTCGGGTTCGCCACCTTGCACTTTCAAAAGTAGAAAGCCTACGCCTAAGCCAACTAGAATGAGGCTGAAAGATAGAACTGCGGTGTTAAAGATTTCTCCGGCCATTTGTTTCGCTCTGTTTACAAATCTAATCATTTCAGTATAAATGACAATGTACCCTCGTTTGGCAATTACTCTGGGCGATCCGGCTGGAATTGGGCCGGAGGTGGTTTTAAAAGCACTTGCAGATAACCAAGTGGGCGATCGATGCCATCTGACGGTGGTGGGAGCGCGACAGGTCTTAGAGAAAACCTACGATCGACTTTCCCCAAAAATATCTCCAAAAACGCCCCTGGCCGATCCCGATGCTCTCGATATCTTGGAAGTCCCGACAGACGATCGCGACTTCGATGGGGGTTGGGGAAATCGCGCCAGTGGGGCTGCAAGTTTTGCGTACCTCTCCACGGCGATCGATCGCACCCTCGCCGGAGAATTTCACGGCATCGTCACTGCCCCCATTGCCAAGTCTCTCTGGAAAGCGGCCGGATTTGAATATCCCGGTCAAACAGAAGTACTAGCCGAACGGGCCGGGGTGGATCGATTTGGCATGTTGTTTGCGGCGCGCTCTCCCCACAATGGCTGGATGCTGCGAACGTTACTCGCCACCACTCACATTCCCCTGTCTGAAGTCTCCAAAGCCCTCACTCCGGAGTTGTTGGCTCTCAAACTGGATTTATTTGTCGAGTGCTTGCAGCAAGATTTTGGAATCGATCGACCTCGGATCGCTATTTCCGGTCTCAACCCCCACAGCGGCGAGGAGGGTCAATTGGGAACCGAAGAGCGAGATTGGTTGATTCCTTGGCTCGAAGAGGAGCGATCGCGCCGTCCTTCCGTACAACTCGATGGTCCCGTACCACCAGATACCCTCTGGGTGAAACCGGGTCAGGCTTGGTACGCTTCGGCCGGGCCGGGAGCCAATCCATTTGCCGATCGGGCGGTCGATGGCTATCTGGCAATGTATCACGACCAAGGATTGATTCCGGTGAAGCTGATGGCGTTCGATCGGGCGGTGAATACTACCATCGGTTTGCCCTTTATCCGCACCTCTCCAGACCACGGCACGGCGTTTGATATTGCGGGTCGGGGAATGGCCGATGCCACGAGTATGAAGTCGGCGATCGCCTTAGCGGTGGAGTTGAGCGAGCGTCGGTTGTCGATCGCTCGTTAGCAATCGATGCATAAGTATTCAGCGATCGGCTTATTTCAAGCTCGAAAAGCTGGAATTTCAACGAACTCACCTGCCATACACTCTCAATTCCCCAAGAAAGCGAAAACTCTACTCTAAATCAACAAATGCGAGGGTGCGTTTTCTTCAAAAGCGCAGAGCTAAGAGCTAAATTCTTACATCAATGTCAACAAATCATCTGTTGAAACTGCACTCAGAATAGCCGGACCGATCGAGTATTTCTTCACTCGTTCAATTTGGACGATCGCTTCTGGCAGAATTGATGTGGTTCGATCGAAGATTGAAACAAGACGATCGATATAAAACTCTAATAAGTTCTTAAAGATTCAAAAAAGGATGAAGCGAGTACTTTGACTCTAAGATTTATGGAAATATAAATCAACGCGGATCGATAAAAAATTATCTATCTTTAGATAGACTTAAAACTAGCAGTAGGCAGAAATATCTTCACCGCATTCATCCGCTAAGAAACACAACGCACGGAAGCGCAAACCAATAAATTGTTCGTAGAAAGGATTTAGCTTGCACAACGGGGGAATATGAAACAGGGTTCTTCCAAATAACTGGATGTCTCGCTCGAAGGGACATTGCGCGGGAATAAGCTTGCAAACCCATTTGGCGACGTTCGCATCGCGGGTATCGAAGGAATCTAGCCACAGACGCAGCGGCTGTAGTATCACGTCGAGAAGATAATGAAAGAAGTTGATTTTCGGGCTAGATTGACGATTAATTGCAGACATAATAACCTCCATTAGATAACGCTAGAATGCGAATCTATCTACTTACATACTGTTTGCGAAAAATTAAGGACGTTGTGCGATCGCGATCGCATCTAATCGGTGATTTTGACTTAGATTGCGATGCGCGTTGGAGAATCAACGCCAACAAGAATATGAGAGTCAATGCATTAGATTTCAAGCATTTACTGAATCATTTCTTGTCTCTAATATTCATCTTAGCTTATGTTTGGCAGATTTTAGATAATATTTTTAAATGTAAAAAATTATAAGCTTGACTTGTTTGGTCTATCTATTTTCGTAATCAGATCGATGTCGAGGAGATGCTAAGTATTCTGGGAGACTCCTTCGGTGTCTCGCACTGTTCTCTAACCTCCAGTGATGGGGGATATGCGCCGAACAGTCACTCGAATAAATGGTGTGAATCGACAAGTCATCTGGGTCGAATCTTCCCTTGAATCCCATTCTCAAGTGACCGATACTAAAGCTGAATTTCGGGAATATCGTCCACATCCACCAAACTGACTTCCTCAAATTCCCCGTGGCGACTGTTTGAGGAGAACGGATCGTTGAGAGCTGACTGACAAGCTTGGCAAGTTCCCTGTCGTTCGCGAGTGGAGGGGAAAGCTCGATCTTGCTGGTAATCTTTCAACCAACCCCGTAGCAATCCGAGAAGACGAGTTAACTCTTGATGAGTTTGTTGGTGTTGGTGGCTGTTGTAGGGAAAGTGATGGTATTGCGGTTCCGGGACTTCGGCCTGTTGACCCGCAGACCGAACGAACCAATAGGTCATCGAAATTTGCTCGGGTTCGTAGTCGCTGGTTTCGGCAAGTAAGTAAGGATAGAGGCGAGTTTGCCAGTGTTGCGCCAGTCGGTTTGGGTTTTGGGGACGAGGATAGGTTTTCCAGTCGAGAATTTGTGCTCGCCGATCGTCGCCAACGATTAAATCGTAGCGCGCGCTCAGCAAAAATCCTAAATAACTCGAGGTGCGATCGTGTTCTGCTTGGCGAAAAACCGCACGGGTAGACGTTCGATCTCGAGTCAAAATATCCGGCGCGGCAGCCATAAAATCATTTAACCACCGATCGAGTTGCTCGTCGGCATCGATGAAGGCTTCGATGGGTAATCCGAGTTCTCGCTGTTGCATTAATAAGTGAAAACGACTTCCGGCTTCGAGGGATGCTTGCCGTTCCGGACTTAGGGGTGTATTCAGGCGATCGAGAAAAACCTGCTGAAACCTGCGAGGACAAGCTGCCAAAAGCTCTAAATGCTGTTGGGAAATGCGTAATACCGACGCTTGCGCGATCGCATCAGAGGTTTGCCGAGTCAAATGATTAGAGCCACTGTTTGATGTACTTTGCATTTGTTGCGATAACCCAACATTGTGTTATTATAAAATTCTGCGACGGGGCGTAGCGCAGCTTGGTAGCGCACCACTTTGGGGTAGTGGGGGTCGTGGGTTCAAATCCCGCCGCTCCGATTTCAGTTTTAAAACCCCTAAGCCTGCTAGTTTCTTTAAGAGATTAGCAGGCTTTTCAAGTTAGGGTGAAATGGAATATTGAAGAAAGATGCGAGTTCGGCTACTCATCTTGATAGAAGCGATAAAAAAGATACTCATCCTGAAACGGATGCTCGTCGGTGACATGATGAATCCATTTATCGTCGATTAGTTTTTGTCCCAGTTCGATCGCATCTTCGTAAGAAATCTGAAGTGTTTTCATCATCCAAGAGACAGCCTCTCGTCCGATAAAACACTTTGGATAGGTATTTAAGTTGTAGCGACGATCGAGTATGGGAACTCCCTCTTCCTGGCGCATTTGAGTAACAAGATTTTTGAAATTAACGCGATCGACCAACCGATCCGATCGCGGCATCATTTTTCCTGCATATATTAAGCGAGAGTCCTGCTGCCAGATACTAAGTTCTTGGGATTCTTCGACAATTGAAAAAAGTATTTGTTCTTGGGTTTCAATGATTTTTTTGCGAGTCCAATCGATTGCTTGTTGTTTATACTCTTTGGGATAAGACTTGCATTTACAAAAAAGTATAGCTTGGTAAATAATTCCTGGCAATTGTTCGGTTTTACCCCGAATTTCTCGGGTGACCTGACAGTACTGAACTTGTTCGGGATGCAATACTAACATAAATTATCTCCTAATTAAAACTATTAAGATGACTTGTAATGTAAAAAGATAGTAAGCATTCAGCACGAGCGCGATACTCCTATGGAGTCGCTACGCAAACGGAGATCGGCTTTTCTATTAAAACTTCAGCTTTTGGAGCTGGCAACAAGCTGACGGCTGAGGGCTGATGGTTGAATGCTTACAAAAGATAGAATTGACATATGAAACATAAAAAAACGTAAAAAACTAATATTTTCTGTCTTCAACTGTAAGTTATTCTTGCGCGATCGAATGTGACGATTGGATATCATTTTTGAATGACTCAGTTTTAGTTCGATGGAGCTGATTCGATACTATTAGATGGATAAATCGACCCTAGCAATCACTCACGTCTGAATGTTGTCTACTATTCTCCTCAAGCACCACGATCGAATCTTACCTTGATGACAAAAAACTTTAATTAAAATTCAATAAGCTAATCCTTAATATTGTCGATCTTGCCAAACTGAGATCGATAATCGCAGCACGAACTAACTGAGTCACTAATTTGAGATCGATGGCTAACTCGATCGCTCAAACTTAGAGTGCTGACGAACTAATCGATCGACTAACTGACTTGTGCTGAAGAACTACTCGTAAAATTGATACAATAAGCACTCATCTAAAAAGGGATGCTCGTGGGTGATATGATAAATCCATTTTTTCTCCATTAACTGCTGTCCGAGTTCGATCGCTTCATCTCTCGATAAATTCAAGTATTTCATCATCCACGATACGGCATCTCTTCCGGAAAAGCACTGTGAATACAGGCGAAAGTTACAGCGACGATCTCGAAGATGTAAACCGGGTTTTTTGCGCATCTGAGCGGTCAGTTTTCGACAATCCAAACAAGAAAGGAGAACGCGATTGACATCACAAGACATTACATACGTTACCCGATCGTCCTGATGCCAAATACTCCAACAGTTGGGTTCTTCGAGAATAAATGAAGATAACGGATCGCTTCGTTCTAGAAAGTTTCGTCTATACCACCAAACTGCTTCTTTCTTACGGTCTTTCGTGTAAGATTTGCACAAGACAAACAGTTGTGCGTGATAAATCAGACCTGTCAGTTTTTGTTCTTGACCATTTAAAGTGCGGGTAACGATACAGTATCGTACCCGATCGGGGGTTAAAATTAGCATTAGGTACTCTCCAGTTAAATGTCTTGGGATCGAACTTAGAAATGAGATGTCTGAGATATCTCTCTCATATCGTTTGGGTTGAAAGTTATATGAATCTCAGTTCAGCTCGCGATCTACTTTGCTCTCACACATTCTTTTTGATGTTCTGTTTGTCTAATCGCGAGCTGCATCGTTCTCGAAGCAGGAGTCTCAATATTTCTGTATCTGCGCGTACCCAGGTCAATTCAGAGATGGCAGGAATACGTACGTTCGCCGGACTTCAAGTTTTCCGGGTTAGGCTGTTCTGGATTTGAGTGAAGTTAAGAAATCCTAATCTGTAATGCGCTCTAACTCTTCGGCTTTAACTTCAGAATAATAAAATCTAAAATTTGTCAAATCACCTATTCGTAGTATTGAGTCTTCATCCGAATGGGTAATATATAAGGATTCAGGTTCCATTTGAAATTCTGCTGGGGTAATAATGGGTAGGGATGGGTTTGGCAAAATCTTGGGAGACTTGCCCAAAATTTCAACTCAAAACCCACCCTTACATCGTTTTTCCTCGTATATGAGACCTGAATGCTTACGGTAATATCTTCTGATTTCTATTTTTATTGAATTTAGTACAAAAAAATTGAGTAAGTTGTGAGAAAACCAACAGCACTCGATCGATGGTTAAAAAATATTTAAAATTAATGCAGAATCTAAAACAGGCACTTAAATTATCCGAAGTAAGCTATATTAATTTAGTTCAAGCTAAATCTGGAAATAAGATAATTTATTTTTAAAGACAACTTTGTTGCTCGTTTAATATTAAATAGACTTGCCAATGTCTTTCAAAAACTGTATTAAATGCTCGTGAAATAAATCGGTTGCTTTCATATAACAAGCATGACCGGCATTGGGCAATACGACTTTTCGAGCATTTGGCATATTTTGCACGAGGAGATCGGCAAGAGAAGTCGGGACGATGCGATCGTTACTGCCCCAAATGGCGAGGGTGGGAAGGGCAATACCCTTCAACTGCTCTTGGTACTGGCGAATTCCTACGGGGGCAACTGCCACAAATCCCCTCAATTTATCCGCATGTCGGGCGATCGACGGTAAGCTATACTGACCGCTCATTGAAGGTGAAATAACGATCGCGCCATCGAGATCGAGGGTTTCTATCAGTTCGATCGTAAATGCGACCCGATCGCCCGAAATGGGTTGAGAACGACCGTAACCGGGTAAGTCTACCGCGACTGCTCGATATCCAGCATTTGCGAGTAATTCCAGCGTGCCGATGTCTTGCCAAGTTTGGGCGCTAAAACTGGCACCATGCAAGCACAAAACTGTTACTGCGGCAGTCTTTTTCCCAACTTCTAAATAATGAATCTCGCCGCTGGATAAATTGATAAATTTAGATTCGATCGAAGTCTCTGCCATGACTGAATGCACCCCGTCTTGCCATTCATGCTTTCCTCAAACAGCGATTTACCACTCCTCTGATTCGTCGCGATCTTCAACCACGCCGACGAGAGATTGTAAGTCAAAATTCCGATCCTCTCCGCTCAAACAAATGCCCGCACTCATCACCGTGAGATCGGCTTTGGAAATCGCACTGGTATGACGTTCGCCATCCCCCGTCGTCCACTCCACCAGCCAGAAATCGTCGCGATCGCGAAATTCTTGCAACTGACCGCCTCCCACTTCCAGGGCTTCTCGCAACCGCCGTTCGTCCCGTTGTTGCTGCTGTTGCTGCTGCTTCTGGGGTGTCCAGATGCGTTGGGAAACCAAATCGTAGGTGGTTTTCATCTCCGGTGTCATGCCCTTAAAATTCAACGCCTCCGGTGTCGTCCCCTGTTTGAGTTCCGCACGCAGTCGCTCGGAAATTATCGGATCGACCCGGCGATCGATCTCCTCAAACCACCAATTTCGACCGTCCCAACGGGCGATCGCACTTTCAAATGCCTCTCCTTCCCCCACCAGACAAACTGGGACGGGTTTGGCGATCCCCGCGCGCTGGCGAACGTCCGATTCGTTGGCGGGATACGCCAGCCAGGTTTGACCTCGCAGCCGATACGCCAGCCACAACCGTACGGCCGGAAACTGCTGTAAGTACTCGGCAATCTGCACGAAATCGGCTTCTTCGATGACTTCGGCTTCTCGATCGTTCTGAGGTTGAAAAATTCCCCAGCCCTCAAAGTCACTCGGTTGCGGGGCAAAGGTCCGTACGAGTCCGGCGACACGAGTGCGAACGCTTCCTCCCAGCGTCCGGGGTGCGAGAAAGCAGGTCGATTGGAGTTGCTCTTCTTGGGAAGCAATTCGCGCGATCAGTTTGCGAATGTCACTCACGGTTTTACAGCTCGAATTTACAGTTCTAACATCGGCCAGTCGGATTCGCGATGGTAATCTGTCATATCCTCGAACCTGCGCAACTCGGCCCGATGGACTCGAATTTCGCAAGAGGTATCGATCCACTGTTGGTTTAACTCGGAAATCGCTTCGAGGGTTCGAGTTCGGTCTAAATTTTCCGGAATCTTGCCGAAATATCCCAAGGTTACGTGAGCGGTGAAATGATACTGCTGCTCGATTCCCAATCCGATTAAGTCGGCATTTTGATAAATCGCCCGACGCAAGCCAAGAATGCGATCGTAAGATTGTTCGTCTTTGGGAGCCAGACAAATGGCAACGGCCCGAGTCATGACGATTAATCCGAGCAGTTGCCAGCGAATCGGAGTTTCACCCATCAAGAACATTTCGCACTGCTTGAAGATATTGCCGATGCAACCGCGCAGTTTGGTTTCAAAGTCTGGATTTTGAGCCGCATCGAGATAGGCACTGTCCCAGATTAAATCGGCGAGGGTAAAGTGCAAGCTCTTAGGGGGTAAGGGGACGAGCAAATTCGGTTCGAGTTGGGCGATGAGTTTTTCTTGGCAGGCGATCGCATCTTGGTAAAACTCATCGTTGCCCCCATCGTCTTGCCAAGGGGGAGTAATGATGGTGTAGCCCGGAAAAGGTACGGTTTTTACCATCCCTTCAGACTCAACGGCAAACTTCGGGGATTCTTGAATATACTGCAACTGCACGGAATTTGCTTCGGGCAGAGTCATCCGCGCCACTCGCTTGAGATAAGCCTGATAAGTATCGTCCAATTTGTCACCCTTTCATTCGGTCATCACTCTATTGTAGTTGGGTGACTCCTGAGAGACAGAATAAGCGGCTACACATTAGCGATCTCTTCAGCATTCGCGATCCTACGTGCGGAATCGCTGCACGAACGGTCATCGGCGAACCTCAACCGGAAATGAATTTGATATGAATTTGATATGATTGGCAAATACTGACCGCGTAAACCGAGTGCGGGTCGTGATGTGGGAATAAGGAAGACGATCGAGTAGACCGATCGCGAGTCGTGCGTCTGCTAGATTTTGATGTGCGAACAGCATGTTGTTTGTTGTTTTTATTGGATAAAGGTCGTAAAGGTCGCGCGTGAATTGCCGCGATGCAGCAAACGGGGGGTATCCCGATCGAGATGCTGGCGCGAACCGATCGTTAAATATCGTTAAATACTGACAGAACACTGGTTTGGGTCGGGAATATCCCGACGAAACAAACGAAAATCGAGCTGAGCTTCAAGGATTCTTATTGATTCGAGAGAATAATGAAAAAAGCATTTTTAATTCTGGGCGAACTGAATAACGACGATCTCGACTGGATGATTAAGGAAGGAAAAAAGCGATCGCTGCATCCAGACGAAACATTAATTTATGAAGGTCAACAAATTAATGCATTCTATATTGTGTTGAGCGGGACTCTCAGCGTTCTGATCGAGTCGTTAGACAATAAAGAATTGGCTCGCCTTTCCACGGGAGAAGTCGTTGGAGAAATTTCGTTCATCGATACTCGCCTCCCGGTGGCTACGGTCAAAGCGCTCGAAGAGTCGGTTCTATTGGAAATTCCCCGGCTGCGGCTGACGTACAAACTCGAACGCGATATGGGATTTGCCGCTCGATTTTATCGCGGTATCTCCCGTTGTTTGTCCGATCGGGTGCGGGGAACGGTGTTGCGCTTGGGATACGGTCTCGATATCGAAGATCCGGCGACGGAGGAAATGGAAGCCTATCCCGATGCCCATCGAGATTTTGCGCTGGTACAAGCGAAGTTTAAGTGGCTGATGCAGGGTGTTCGCTGAGGCGCATCGACCGACTTAACTCGAGGTTTTGCTTAACAAAAGTCAACAATAAAATCTCTTATTATTAAGATTAAAGAATATTAATTGACTTCACTGGGGCAGACTTGACATATTGGATGCTATGGTTGAACTTTTTCGCTAGTAATAGCGAAATCGCTCTATCCGCCAAAATTTTATGGCACCGTCTCACCTGTAGACTTGCGCATCCGACAGGTATTGTTGACTCACTGACCCATCTCATATCAATACTTATGATTTCTCTATTTCCTCTTGCTCCCCGTTACCGACTCGATGATGAGTGCGTTTGGCTCAAAGGGATCGATCCATCGCGTCATTACTGGATCTACGTAAATGGAGATCGAGAGGAAGTGGCGATCGTACCGGGGTTAATCGTTGAAAATTTAGACCGATTCAAGCAGACCGTTCGCGAGTTCCGCGCCCTAGAGCCGGGACAATCGATCGAAATTCATCGAGCCGCCCAAAGCTTCAACATTCATTGCATCGCGGCTAATTGCTACGGCTTAGAAACTGATGTTTCCGGAGCGTTAGTTTGGCACTTGTTCGATCGAGAAACCATCGAAAGCCTTCTGATGACCGCGCATCCCGACTGGCAGTGCGCTCCTAAAGATGTGGAACTAGGACGGGAGTTGCTCCTACAATCTTGGCAGCAAGCCTTTGCCGCCTAGAGAATCCTCAACGAATCCCTAGCGAAACTGTTGCAGGTTGAATAAGTCTTGCGGAGATGCCAGAAGCTCGATGGTTACGTCGAGGATTTCCGAGCTGGAGTTGAGGGTAAACTTCCAACTGGTATTGACGCTGAATAGTAGGGTTTGAACCTCACCCACGACTCGAACCGTGCGATCGCCGTTTGGAAGTTGTTGTCCGCTTTCTTGGTGGGGAACAGCTCGGACACCATCGGCTTCTGACCTCAAATAAGTGCAGATCGCATCGCATCCGACGATTGCATCTTCAAATGGAGGTCGAAACGTACCGCGTTCGGCAAAGAGTTGCGCGACGGCACGAAAATTGCCGGAGTTGAGTCGATCGAAGTAAGAGCGCACGATCGGATCGTGAGAATCCAAAGAGCGATCGAGATCGGATTTGTAGGAAGTAGGCATCGTTAAATCTTGAGAGTAAATTCTAGAGTAAGTTTTCAGAGTTCAGTTGAAAGTCAATCGGGTCTTTGAACGGGTCGTAGAAGACGATATCACTTCAAATATCGGTTGAGTTGTCTCTCGATTGAGACGGCGATTGGTTCACGCAAGCGGGTCTATTCCCATATCCGCGATCGCCTGACGGAAAAACGCGACCTTATCGCCCCCGTTGAGTTTTGAGACGATCGTGTTCGACAGGGTTTGAGCGGCTTTGGAACGGCCAGCGCCACTGGGAATTTGCCAGCGAGACCCTTCATTCATCCATGCAAATAAAACCTCCCAGGCAATCAGTTTGGTATTGAGGCTCAATAAGCCATAGCCACGACTCAGAGGAGTATTTTCGTTGGCAACGACAGCGCGGATTGCCTGTAACCGAGTGGCAGGTGACATGGTTTCGAGCGTGGCAAGCCAGCCTGCGGCGAGTTGAAAACGAGCGGTTTGGGTTGTTTGGGGAGGGGCAGAACGCTCGAGTTCCGCGTCAACGCACCACAGAGCGGCAAGCTTATCGTCTACGCTTAGGTTCTGGAATTGAGCGATCGCACTCTTCACAACTGCGGATTGCCCAACAACATAGAGGGGTGTAGCGAGGGATTCAGTGGCGTAAGCCATAATTGCTATCGCGATTGAACTATCATTTACATTCTGTTACATAAAATATGAAAAAGCAATATTGCTTTACCAAAGGATAAACAAAGAGCGATCGACTTGCCGATCGCTCACCCCATCGGCAAGTCAAGTCGTCGTTTCCAGAAACCCAGATACCCAAGCGCACTTCTGTCAAGGGTTCTCCTCAAAAACGATCGGACAATCTGATATTTCCAGAGATACTGAGTCGGTCAATTCCAGAGATTTACTGTAACGACAGTGGCAAAATGGCAGACTATCTTGGACGAAGAGTCGCAAATGCGCTGTCCCACGACAACAATTTTCCTCAGATGTTCCCCGGTTGCAGTTGGGGAACCATCGCCGGAATTATAGACCCAATGATGGAATGTATTTCGGCCTTCGACAGGATAAGTGCCACAGCGTTTGAATGGAAATTCGATCGAATTTCTGTTGCCCTCAAGATGTAAGTGTCAATCGTCGGACTACTCAGGCTATGTCATCTATTCAATCTTACTCAGCAATGAAGAATGCCAATTTCCGGGATGGAAATCGCAGCGCGAACTTCAGAAATCGCATGATCGATCGCGAACAATACGTACAAATTGTCGAAGCGATCGAAGCTGGAAAATATTCATGGGCTTGCTTTTTAATCTTACGTTTTGCAGGAGATAATCCCCTGATGTACATTCCTTACCGAACGGCCAATCGCCTCATGAAAGAAAATCAACGTGCGAAGAAACCCACTCGAGAAAATTCACCTCAATTCGCACCGGAAGAATAGTCAAGTTGGGGCAAACAATGTGGAGATCGCGACCGAAACTGTTGGTTGGGTGATGCGATCTCCATCGAACTGAAGAAATTTAAAGACTTGCAGAATCACTGACCTCAAACCCTTAACATGCAGTTATCATGCAGATGTATTTCAGTTGTAATCTAGTGAGGTCAGCACCTTATGGAGATACGCGATCGTCGCGATACTCAACTTCCCCAATCTCAACATCCAACCCGGTGGAGGAGAACGACATCTAAGCCAAAATCTGCCCGGCCCAACCGTCTCGATCGCCCGTTCTTCGGGGTTTCGAGCGGAGCGGTAGTGCGCGGAATTTCTGTGGCGATCGTATCAATTTCTTTGAGTTTATCAGGTCTGGCGCTCCCCTTCTCGCCGGGGGTGCGATCGGTTTTCGCCCAAACTTGGCTACCGAATTTTTTCTTTGGCGAGCGCACCCTCGTACGGGGTCTAGCGGGAACGGATGTGGTAGAACTCCAGCAGCGTTTGCAGCGCTGGGGGTATTACAACAGCCCGGTAACTGGTGTTTTTGACGACGTGACAGAACGAGCCACGATCGCATTTCAGAGCGATCGAGGATTGATTGCCGATGGTGAGGTCGGGGTCAATACTCAAGAAGCATTACTTTCTACTCCCCAACAACTAAGTTTGTTCGGGTTGCGGCGAGGTGACAGTGGCGATCGAGTGTTGCAACTTCAGGAAATCTTGCAAGATGCGGGTTACTATTTCAGCACTCTCGATGGCTCGTTTGGAACGCTCACAGAGGATGCCTTGAGCGATTTTCAACGGGCTAACGGGCTACGTATCTCCGGATTTGTGAATGGACCGACGGAATTGGCGCTGTTGCGAGGACAAACTATTTTCGATCCCAGATTTGCCGGACAGGAGCAGAACTTTTATGCGGTCATCGTTCCCGTGCAATACTCGAGAGCTGCGTCAGTTCTCGAGGCTGTGCGTAACTATCGACCCGATGCCGTTATTGTGGAAAGTCCCACGATCGGACGATACATCGATGCGGGCAGTTTCACCAACTGCTATGCCGCCCACGAGTTTGCCGAACTTATACGGGACCAGGGGTACGAAGCTAATCTCGCGTATTTCCAAAACCGCGAACTGATTCCTTTGCCCGTCTACTACAATCCCTACGAATACTATGGCAACTATCAGCAGCTTCCCACCTTATCGCTGCCCCCCCGTGGATTCTAAAATTTGCAGTATAACATGAGGCTCTAAGCGGGTGTTTCTAGAGTCAAAAAAGAGTTGAAAATTGGATTCGGGTTGAGTTTAGGAGCGAGGGTAGGACTGTCTAAAATGGGGAAACTAAAATGGGGCAATCGATCGCTGGCAGGTCGGACACACAGCATGAATGGTTAACTGGCAATCCAAGAGATGATAGCCCTCTTTCTGAGCAGTTTTGGAGCCAACTTTTAAGATCGAATCGCTCTTAAATTCAATCGTTTTATTGCACTTCACGCAGATTAAGTGATGGTGGTGATAGGGATAAGGTTGATTGATTTCGTAGTGTTTGTGGTCTTCTCCAAGTTCGAGTTCTCGCAGAATACCCATGCGCGCCATCAATTTGAGCGTGCGATAAATTGTTGATAAGCTAATTTTCTCCCCGGCTTCTTGCAGGCGATTGTAAAGATCTTCGGCGCTGAGATGCTCTCCTTTCGGAAGGTCTTGAAAAATCTGCAAGATCGTTTCCCTTTGGGGAGTCATGCGCCAGCCCCGCTCGTTCAACTCCGATTTTAATGAGGATGCGGTGTAAATTGACATAACGACTTTCTATATATTCTTCTATCTAATATAAAGATACAAAAGATCGACCCTCTTTGTCAATAAGCACAGATAGTTGAGAATGATTGTATATAGAGTTTTCCGGACGAGGTCGAGAGCGCGCTCTCGACTGTGATACTGGACGCAGGGGCTACAGCCACCGCCAAATTAATTGGGCGCAATACACTTCACTGAAAGTGGACTTTGACGCAAAACGCAAAAGCCGAATTTGATATGACTTCTCACTAAGGGGAATTACTTATTTGGGAATGCTCAGGCGATCGTCCCAAGCGTTCTTGAGCCATAACAATGCACTGCTCCTGCTCGGGAAAGTTGGGATTTGCATATTGCAGGGTATGGAACCACCAACTGAAAGTCTCGTTCCCTTCTTTTCCCAATACTTCCTGAGTTTGCGCCAGAAGACAAGCAGTGTGGGGACTCGAGATCGGAATCTGTTGAGCTAACGCTCCGGCATCCTGAAGCTTTCGTTCGGCTCTTTCGTATTTTTGTTGCTCGAATCGCACCCAACCCAAATTTTTCAAACAGGAGACTCGAACCCCGTCGTACTCGGCGCGATCCAAACATTGTCGTATTCCGGGGAGAGCTTCATCCAAGTTATGGTCTAAAATTTGCAGGCGCGAGGCTTGAGCGTAGCCTTCGGCAAGTCCGCGCACGGCCGCGCGATAATAAGCACGAATCGCACACGATCGATCTCCCATCTCTTCGCACAGCCAACCCAGATTGTAGTGGGGGGGAGCAAACCGAAAATCCAGGACGGTGGCGCTGCGATAGAAGAATCGGGCGGTGAAGAGGTCGCCTTTCTGGTGGTGGTATTTGGCAATATTATTTGCCCCACGAGCGATTGGCGACCCGAGGGAAAAGTATCCGGCAATCGTGGCGACTGCCAGAGTTGCCGCGAGCATCCATCGTCTCGGAGATCTCGTGGGTACGCTGGATGCGGGTTGAGTTTCCGGTTGCGGTTGAGTTTCCGATGGTTGGCGCGGGCGTTCTCGTTTGGGCCAAATGAGGGGACTCACTGCCGGATGCGTGTAAATAACGGGCATCCAACTCGCGCAGGGAAAGGTTTCTGCTGAGTTCTTCGCCGCCGCATCGAGAGCAGTCGATCGCAGCATTTGGGCGAGCGGATCGAGATCGTCGGTAATATACTCTAAAACTTGAAGCTGTTCTCGAGCTTCGCGCACGGCTAGATGTAGGGGTTCGCCGCGAGCAAAGGCTTGCAGAAACGAGCCGAGGAACTGGTGAGCGACGCGATCGGGAATCGGTTCGCGCATCACCACGAGTTGGGGGACGTGCAACCCCAAACTTTCGAGTTCTCCAAGAATACCAAGTCCATCGCAGGAGTTGAAAATCGCCAACTGCAATCCCCGACCGATGGCGTGGCGCAGGGCATGTTCCAAATCGCCCATCCTCAAAACCCGATCTTGCCCGATTTCGAGGGTTCCCACCTTACCTTGGTGAGTCGTGGCGCTGTGGCCGGCAAAAAAGAAAATATCCCACTCTTGCTTCCACAACCGATCGCTAATCTGGGCGCAGGTGGGTTCTTGGAGCAAGACGAGTTCGGCATCGGGCAGTTTTTGCAATTCCGCCAGATCCGAGTCGAGTTGCAATCGATCGGCATTTCCCAAAACCGCCAAAATTCGCATCGGACCCGATCGAGCATCTCGATGGACTGGAGGATTGAACTTCGGGGTGCTCAGTGCCAATTCCGCGCGGGGAAAATCTTGCCAGAAATCCCATAAATTCCAAGGAAATTGCCGCAGCTCGAAGTTATCGGTTTCAATGAGAATCCGAACGGTATTTTCCGGATGTAGATAGGTTCGCAAGTGTCGGTCGATGGCGGCAAACTGCACGGAACTGAGCCATTCATTAAAACGAAGGCGTATTTGCTCGCAAATTTCGCGCAATCCTGCCTCAGAAACATTGGTCGGTTCGATACGATCGCTCGGAAAGGTAATCCGCAATCGCCATCCCAACCAGGTATAGAGCGCAACGTAGAGAGCTTGCCACCGCTGGTAAAGGTACAAAAGTTCCGGGGCCGAAGGCAAGCTTCCGCCTGCTTGAATGTTGCTCGGTTCGTTTTCGAGTCCGATGCGAATCGTCACATCGGGAAATCCTTCGAGTAGAGATCCCGATCCGATGCGCAATATGGCAACGTAGTTGCGCTGACTTTGCTGCTCCATTGCTTGCAACCTACCCTGAGAGTTTCGATGATAAGCCTGATGGTTTAGATTGTAAAGTCTTCCACCAAGCTCGCGCGATCGAGGGCGAGTTGAATTTGAAAGCGTTCGCCGGGGTATCCTTGGAAAAAGGGCAGTTGAATGTAGTTATCTAAGCTGCGCGATCGGACATCTCGCAATCGTTCTCCGCGATCGGAAAACAAGCTCAGTTCTAAATTCGGGTGCAAATAAGCGTCTCCCGGAGCGGGATGGACTTGAATGTGAACCCCCACTTGTCCGTCGCTATTCGGAACGATCTTGACGAGCAGCGCCACGGTTCGTTTGCCCAAATCCACGCCTAAATCGATCAGTTTCGCTCCGCTTGCCGCAGCCGGGAGATCTGGGACGTTAGACTTTCTCAGACTTCTCAAACTCGGAGTCAACTCCAGGGTATCGGTAGCAAATAGGGATTCGAGAGTCTGCCATCCCGACTCGAAAACCCGATCGAACCACTGGCTCAATACAACGGATTTCTTCGATTCGTACAGGCGCTCGATTACCTTCTCTAAAGGTTGCAATCGAGCGACCTGTAGCTCGAAATTATTCGCCGTTCTTGAAAAACCGAGTAACGCAGCTTGTTTGTGCGCCTCATCGATCTCAACGACAACGTAGCCGAGGCGATCGTCGATCGCTTCGGGAGGAACCGAGCAAAGACTTTCGCCCGGAAGGACCGCACGACATTCCAAACGGCCGCATCCTCGGACTTTGAGGTCGGCAATATCTGCTCCCAGGCGCAGAATGGGATTGCAAATCTCGCTGCCGCGCAAGTCAGTATCGATTCCTATCAAGTGTAGGTAATCGTTGACCGCTAGCACCGCTAAAGTATTAAGATAAATCCGTCGCGCGGCGATCGGGTCGTCGCAAATACTGGCAAATTGTCGTGCGAGTTCTTGTGATTTTTTCGGGATGGGTAAAGCAAGTGACTCTTGGATTGATGTAAGATCTATCACGATACGGCTCTCTTTTCTCTCTGCTATAGATATCCCTGTTTATCTGCACATTTATGCAGATTAGATGGGAGATACTTCTTTTATTTTCTCCACGGTAGAGTCGAGGGCTGGTATTACCCAGCGCCCCTCTCCGTTAGATCCGGACGTGCCCGTTTCCGTGCATCCGGCTCCCGACAATCTTGATTGCTCATGTGGATGTAATCGTGGCAAGAT
>JAXHUC010000105.1:0-23108 GCA_034189805.1 Cyanobacteriota bacterium | reverse complement strand
CATAGATTACTTCTCTTAACAGCAAAGACCGATCGCGATCCGGAGATCGGATAGGGTTGAATTCCGAACGTAATTTGGCAGGCGATCCGATTCGCCAACTTGAGGAATCGTCACGATTTGTTGTGTTTGACGAAAATTATCCAGGGTCTTCAGCTATTCGGCGTAGCAGTTTCACGGTAGATAGCGTTATTGTGAATTGATCGTGCAGAATTGAATAGTAAGCGTTTGATAAGATACCAATTTTATTAAATAATTGACGAATCGAATTTTGCGAAGTTACGCATAATAGCTGATGCAAGAAATTTGACAACCACTGACTTAATATAGAAAAGTGATTTGAGTAGAATTGCGTTCGAGTGACTTAATTTGAACTCAATATCATTGCGGGATATACTGAAACAGGTATTCTTACTTCGTTCGTGGCGGGTTCGACAGAACAAATTTAGTTTGTTTTAGCAGACGACTGACAATATATTCCTAAAATTTATAGTAGACTGACCAAGACCAAGTTTCTAAATCTTCAGAAATTTAACAAAATTATTTAAAGATATTAAAATGTCAGAAATCCTTCAATTACAAAAAGAGCTGGAAGATTTTGCCAAAAAACAAGGCAATCTCAAAAAGAGACTCAAAAAAGCAAATCAAGCCTTTGTAACATCTGATATCTTACCGCCAATAGAGCTGGCAAACGAATTAATAAGCTGTTGCCAGCAGTTTATTAGTTTGCGTCAGAAAGTTAGACAAGAAGCAAAACTATCCGGCATTCTTCCAATTCCAAAGGAAAAAGCACTTGATTCCTTAAGAAAGCTCGACATGTTACTCAAAAAAACTGTTGACCGAATCAACCAGCAGCAAGAAGCAGAAATTACACGAATCCAAATAGATGCTTTATCTGTCCTAGATCGAGTTTTAGCGATCGACCATAGCGAAAACAGCGAATTTCCATCTCTGGTGCAATGTCAAGAACAAGCTCGGGAACTGCAACAGACCATTTCCCAACCAGAAACTCAGCTACCTTCTGAAGCAGAAATGCTAGCTTCGGGAGAACATCCATGGGTCGCGCTATTGAAGCTCATTTCAGATCGCGAGTCTCCAGACTACGAATATGTGGAAGAACTCCGGGGTACGGTCGCACAATCGCTCGGCATGTCTCTGGCGATCGCAGCATTGACCGGACAACTCACCTTTGTCTCAGAATCAAAGTCGAGCCCAACCGAAATCGAGGAAGTTGACACTGAAACGCCAACAAATACCCCAACCAGCGAACCGGAAACCGATCTCCGGGACACCCCCTCAGTAGAGGAACCTCCAACTCCGGGACAAACGCGACCTTCACTCGAACCCCCATCTGAGGTAACGACCGAACAACTCAGCGCGACCCAAGAAATTGCTATCTCTATTCTTGAGAGCGATAGTCAAGAAAATGCCCAAGCCCTACATGACCTGATTTGGCAACTGATTTGCGAAGACAAACTCGGTCTGGCTTTTCATCTGGGACGTTGCCTCGAACATCTGTTCCCTGAGTTTGAACCGAGAGTGCCATCATGGTTAATTCGGGGAGTCGCGATCGGTCGCCACGTGCGCTACGACCTCGGAGTGGGAGAAATTGCCAATATTTTGATAGGTGACTTCGCTCGCTTTAGCGATCGCGATTTCATCGATAGCGACATCAGCTTGCTGCTAGCCGCTTCAACATTGCGCCCTGCATTGCTCGCACCCAAGACAAATGCCTCAGACCCATTGAACTATCTTCGACTCGGAGAAGGTTTCAACCAATTGTTTGAATATTGCCAGACCATTGCCGAGTATGGCAGCCAACGTCGTGCGCTCAATCCCACAGCCATTAAGAACGTCAGAAGTCAAAAAGATTGGGACGCTGACATGAAGTGCCTGCAACATGACGTGGAAGAATGGTTGGCAAAAGCCCCAGGTTTGACCATGATTTATGGAGTAACAGGCAAAGTTTGGAAGAAATGGCTGCAATCTGGTGGACTAGTTGACTCTCTGCTAAAACCTGTTAGAGAGAATAATAAGAGTCAATTGACAATTGTGGAACAAAATGTAAAGGAATTATCTTCAGAGTCAAAAATTCATGAGGAAATAAGAAAAACAGAAAAAGAGTTGGGCGCGAATCGTCGTGACGCTCGAACCATAGGTAAAGCTCTTAATAGAATTTGCATTTCTGTTAAAGAGGCTATTGAGTTTGCACGGCGCTGGATCGAACTTCAAGAATCTCTAAATTATGACTCTTCTCAAAAGAGAATACAGCAAATAAAGCAAGACCTCTCCAGTCGTCACAATGCTGTTTTAGAAGAACTCGATTCTTTTATTTACAGGGAATCTTCAGCCTCCGTTCTCGCTGGAATCTCTTGTTGTAAAACAGCAGTCGAAGATATTCGAACTCTCTTCAATCCCGATGCTCTATTACCCACAGGCGAAACGAAACTGAAGTACGTTCTCCATGCAGACTTACTCAAAGTGACTGCTCTTCCCATGAATGATGATTGGGAACCAGAAATTCCTCTCGATCGTTCGTTTTTGAATAAAATTTTGAGTTCTATTGCCCAAAATTATTCAGATTGGCAGCAAGCATTTGAGGCTCAAAGTGAAAGTCGAAATCACGAAGCCACAGAGCGGATTATTGAATATCTTAAAGCTTACCCTGAAGCCTCGATCGAGATTGACAATCTTCAAGAACTTCGAGATGAATCTTTGAAAGAATGTCAAGATTGTTTAAAAAGGGATATCAAAGAAACGAGGAAAACGATTGAAAGTGCAGTTTCTCTGGGGATTTTACAAGAAGTAGATCGTGCTGATTATGAATCTCAAATTGTAGATGTCGAAAATATTTTCGATCTAATTTTGCGGTTTTATCAAAAGCAAAACGAACTCAGCCAGATAAAAACTAATATTGAGAACAAGACACAAAAAGAAATAGAAAACATAAAAAGACGACTTGACTCCCTATCTCTAACTAGCGATCGTCCAGATTATCAACGAATTCATGAATTACTGGATTCAGGAGATATTTTTACATCGAATGAATATATAGATATGGTAGAAAGAGGAGACGAGCTGCCTCTGAATAAAGTAAAAGAAATTGATAGATTTAGTGATTTTTTTCCACGAAAAGCAATCGATATTGCTTCTTTCATGGAAGATACAAAACCAAAATCGACCATCAGAAAAATTAAAAGTCGGGAAAGTTTTTGTGGCGTTGATTTACGCCGTCTTACGGGCGCTCAAACTGACCGAGCTGCTGAAATGATAGAAGCATGGTTTAATGCCAAAAGAGCTGGAGTGGGGAGAAATCCACTGATCGATAAAGATGATGCCCGGACAATTTTGGAAAGCCTCGGTTTTAATCCGGTAGACATTAATGTTACACCATCGAGAAGTCGTACCTGTTGGCTCAATATTACCACCGAAGTGATTCGAGACAAAGAGTTATGTCCTGTCTCTGCTTATGGCTCGGATGCAAACGGGCAATATCGCATTCTTTGTGTCTGGGAAAGACCAACCGTAGATGACATCATCCATGATGTTAAAGATACCGCTCAAGGCTCGCCTACACTCGTGTTCTTTTTTGGTCGCTTGACGGAACGGTGGCGTCGAGAACTTGCGCGAACCTGTCGGGAACGCCGTCGAACCTTCGTTCTCATCGACGATCTACTCATGCTGTACCTTTGCGGTGAAGCCGGGTCTCGACTACCCACATTATTTAAATGCGCTTTGCCTTTTACCTTTCTAGAACCTTATGCAACGACTGCCGGACTCGTTCCACCTGAGATTTTCTACGGTCGCAAGCAAGAGCGGGACTCTATCATAAACCCGATGGGTTCGTGCTTTATTTATGGGGGACGGCAGTTAGGAAAAACTGCATTGTTACGGTCGGTCGAACGAGAATTCCACGCACCTGAAGACGGAAAAATTGCTTATTGGATGGATCTAAATGCTCGTGGAATGGTTAAGAAGCTACCGATTGAAGATATTTGGACTCTGCTAGCAAATGTATTTAAAGATTTCGAGGTGGTTCCGCGCACAACGCCATCTAACGCGGGCGCAGACACGCTGCTGCGACACATTACTACCTGGCTCGATCGGGATAAAAATAGACGAATTCTGTTGCTACTCGATGAAGCGGATCTATTCCTAGAATCTGATGGGACTAAAAGTAACAAAACAGACTCAAGAAAAGGTGGATTCATTCAAACCAGCTATCTCAAAGGATGGATGGATCGAACCGATCGTCGTTTTAAAGTGGTGTTTGCTGGGTTACATAACGTACAGCGCACGACACGATTAGAAAATCAACCCCTAGCTCATTATGGAAAACCACTTTGCATCGGTCCTCTGCTAGATGATGGGGAATGGCGCGAAGCCAGAAATCTGATCGAACAGCCGTTTGCGAGTATCGGTTATCGATTGTCCGACGATTTGGTGACGCGCATTCTGTCGCAAACCAACTACTACCCGAGTTTAATTCAGCTTTACTGCAAAGAGTTACTGCGATATGTTAATAAAAATAATTTAGGGAAATTCGATTCGAGCACGACACCTCCCTATCAGATTACAGAGCATCAAGTTGATGAAGTCTATCAAAGCAAAAATCTTCGTCACGCTATTCGTGAGCGGTTTAAGTGGACGTTACAACTCGATGAACGCTATGAAGTCATTGCTTACGCGATCGCGTATGAATCCCTGGAAAATCAGCAAGGTATGGTAGAAGGATTTTCTGTTTCTTGGCTGCACGATGACGTTCTTGATTGGTGGCCGAAGGGTTTCCAAGATAAAGAAACAGATGAAATTCGGGCTTTGCTAGAAGAAATGGTAGGTCTGGGGGTTTTAAGAGAAACTCAAGAAGATTATTATGCCCTCAGAAGCCCGAATGTCCTCTTGCTTTTGGGGACGAAAGAACAAATTGAGGAGCAGCTTACTCGAGAACGGGAAGCGCCGCCAGAATTTCAACCCGGAACGTTTCGCTCCGCTCTAACCGACGATATTTCTCGGCGCAGTCCTTTAACAGTACAACAAGAATCCATGTTGCGAGAATGGAAAAATGGTGTCTCGATCGTCTTTGGGAGTCCAGCATCCGGATTAGACGAACTCGCGGAGTTTCTCGTTTCGGCAGTTGGAGCGGAATTCTTTATTTCCTTGGAACAAATCGCCAGTCTAGAAGATTTTGCCGCCCGCTTAGGCGACGAGATTAATAATCGTCCGCGAGATGTGGATGGCATTAATATTATTCTCGTCTCAGCCGATTGTACTTGGGATACGGATTGGGTAGAGAGTGCACTCAAAAAAGTCAAACAGCTCACATCGCCAAAGTCATTTGTCCGGATTTGCTTTATTGCCAATCCCCAGAAAACATGGGATTTATTTCGCGACACAAATCAAGAACGGGATTCGATCGTTGCCAAGGGGATCGTTCTCACGCCCTGGCACGATGATACTCTGCGACAATGGCTCGAAGATTGTAACTTCACGGCAATGGAGAAAGAAAGCAGAACGAAAATTACGGACGTGACAGGCAATTGGCCGATTCTTCTGAAACGTTTTTATCAAAAATGTCAATCGGATGTTACCTCTTGGGAGCGAAATTTACAAGACCTCGAGAACTCACTCGATCGTTCGGAATTTGCCCGCTCGATCGCCAATTCTCTGGGGTTAGAAGATATCGATCCGCAGTGCCGACAAGTCTTGAGAGTTTTAAAAACTCTCGAAGAAGCATCAGAGGAAGATTTGATTGGCATTGAGGAGGGAATATCAGCCGATATTGTTCGCAAAACTCTTGAGTGGGCCAGACACCTCCATCTCGTCTTGCCGAAAGGCAAGGGCAACTGGTGCGTCGATCCGCTTTTAGCTCGGATTTTGACATCAACTGAGGAGTGAAGCTGGATGGATCGTTTTTGGTGGCAAATTCCCGGGCCAAATCGGTTTATTTCCGAGATCGTTCAAGACCTCGCTGATGGGAAAAATGTCATTCTCTGCTTACCCGAACATATGCCTGACGGTCTCTCTCGTGCGATTCGATCGGAACTGGGCGAGGACTGGGATTGGCGCACTCTATCCCTGCGCCAGGAAGATGGAACCGAACCCGTTCATTTACTCTTCAATCGTTTCGTGAGAGAGATTAGCCCAACAGAAATTCGCAATACCCGTATCCTGGTCAAGCATGAGGACTTCGCTGGCAAGATTATCTGGCTTGACGATCTCACCCCAAACGTCTGGTCTGCTTGGAAAAAGTTTATTTCTGATTACGAACAGCCTTGCCGCTCAGTTTCTAAACTAGAGCGCACCGTATTTTGCGTTCCATTGAGCGGCGATCTGGCACTCGACCCACCTAGCGAGGATGTTTGCGTATCTCATCAGTCTTGGCAGGGTACGATCGATCGCCTCGATATTTTACTTTTTACGGCTCACCTGTTTCAAGGTAAGCAACTCTCTGACCTGCAAAAGCAGGTTGCTATCTCTGTGACGGCAAACCTGGCTCTGTGGGACCCGAAAGTTAGCGAACGGTTCGCTTACGAAAATCTCGAAAATATTCTGAGTCCCATTCCAATTCTCCAGGACATTGCTAAAAAACGCGAATGGACTGATGAAATAATTCCCTCGGAGTCTTTATGGCATAAAGGCATGAAAGATATTCTTGATGGAGAAGACAAAATTCATTCGGCAGCATTAGCATTTACCAACTTTCATCGAGAAATAGATCGGAGAATCTGGAGTGCCCAAGTCGGTGTCATGTTGCCATTTGTTGAAGAAAGACGACAAGAGTTGCTCGAAAGCTTGAAGGGAAAATTAGAAGTGCCGTTTCAAACAGATTTTGGTGTAATTTGGGATTGGCGCGATTTAGAAATCGGACATATTGAGTATCAAATTAGCAGCAATGGGGCGATCGTGAATCGAGAGACTCAAAAACTGGTGCGTCGGCTCAAGGAAATTAGAAACTCGCTTTCTCATTTGGAGCCAATTCCTCCAGAAATATTACTGTGTCGCGAGCTTAATATGAAATCGCAGAAAGACAGACCCTAACAATAAATAATTAACAACGCAAGGAAGATGTTTGTGCAATCTCACACGCACCCGTGTTCGTACTAATGGTATCTTAGCAAAAAATAGGGGTAAAAAGAATGATAGTGTAGAGGAGATATGTTTTTTAGGCTAGCCCAGCTCATCTCAAAGAAAAGAGTTTAGACACTATATGGAATTGTAGTGGTAAAAACTTATATGTATGATGGGCAAAAAAGCCTTCCAATCGAAACCATTCAAGGCATTTGCCGATGTACTAGAGGCGTTTTGTAGTACTATGTCTTGCCGTTTTGCTTATTGGTCCAAGACAATTGGAACGTATTTGCCATATATAAAGCCAGCTTGGGCTACATTTGGGCTTGATTTTAGCTAAAGCACCGATAGGGGTGGAGTATGACTCGAGAATTACGCACTCAAGAATTACGTCAAGTGCAAAGTGCTGCCGGGGCAAGCTTCGGCGAGGTCTTGGGGACAAGCGTTCCCCTCAGTTTCGGCAACGATGCCATTGCCTTAGAAGCGGCCAAAAATGGCACGACAGTCTACGATCGCAGCCATTGGGGCAAAATCTGCCTCACGGGGGACGATCGCGCTCGATTTCTCCACAATCAAAGTACCAACGACTTCAACCGCCTCCAAAGCGGACAAACCTGCCAAACGGTCTTTCTCACCAGTACGGCGCGAACCCTGGATTTAGCTACCGCCTACATTCTCGACGATGCCATCTGGTTACTCGTCTCTCCCAATCGCTGCCAAAAACTGATCGAATGGTTCGATCGCTATTTATTTCCGATGGATAAGGTGGACGTGGAAGATATCACCGAAACCACCAGCGTTTTCAGTCTCATCGGCGACAAAAGCCAAACTCAACTCGCCCAACTCGGCATTCCCCTCGAACTGCCCCCAAATACTCACCAACTCGTGCAAATCGCCGATGTCGAGGTTCGCATCGCCGCTGGTAGCGGACTGGCAACCCCAGGCTACACCCTCCTGTGCAATGGGGAAGATGGGGCGAAGGTGTGGCAGGCGATCGTCGATGCAGGGGCGGTTCCTCTGGGAGAAACGGCGTGGGAACAACTGCGCGTCCGCCAGGGAAGACCGATCCCCGATGCCGAACTCACGGAAGATTACAATCCCCTCGAAGCGGGACTGTGGGAGACGATTTCCTTCGAGAAAGGCTGCTATATCGGTCAAGAAACCATCGCCCGTCTCAATACCTATCAAGGGGTGAAAACGCAATTGTGGGGCATTGAGTTAGCAGCCCCCGAAAAACCCGGCGCGATCGTCGTCTTAAAAGAAGATAAAGTCGGTCAGCTTACGAGTGTCGTAGAAACCGATGATGGGGCGTTCGGTTTAGCTTATATTCGCACCAAGGCTGGCGGTGCCGGGTTAGAGGTGAAAGTGGGAGAAACTACGGGTAAAGTGGTGGATTTGCCCTTTTTGACCCGAGGATACCTCGATAAAAGCTAAAAGAATTCTAAAATTGCCTCAATTTCGTTCGGGACGAGCAATTTAACCGTTGACAAATTGCTAGAAATAGCTTGTAAGTCCTCAATTCTGAGGTGTTGTTGTGAGAGGTTATAATACAAATGGTCGCCTATTTGTCAAACACTTGTTATGTTTTTTAATATACTGAAGTCGTTTGACACCACAAGACAGCGATTGCTGTTTTGGCTAGGCGGCAATCGAGGGTGCAACATCTTGCGATGACAGCGATTGACGCTTTCTAATCCAAGTGGCGATCGCGTCCTAGCCCGGCCCGGTTTGCGACTAGGGTTTGCAAACCCAATCCTCTGCCGAGCTGCATCCCCTTATTGTTTGGAGGAATCCAACCCATGAATCAACCGCAACTTTCCTTAGAGCAGCAATTCAACTTGCGTTCCTTCGAGACCCAAGTTGAAAAAATGAGTCGGGAACAGGCTCAAGAATGCTTGCTGAAACTCTACGAGCAGATGATCGTGCGCGAAGCGACCTATCAAAACCTGCTCAAACACCAATGGGGACTCGAACCCCCTGGTGCGTAGTTCGTAACGAGTGCGCCACTCATGTCGCACGTGTAACAGCCTAACTCGTCGTAGTTGGCGACCTCCTTCTCTTGCTCGGTTCCCACGGGGAAAAGATCTGGGGATGCTGGGGCGCTACTCTCAAACCAAAGCTGGCAAAAGAATCACTCAGAAGCGATCGACAATAACCTCTCGTACTAATGTTTCCGAAGTCTGGAACTGAAGACCCCTGGAACTGAAGACCCTGAAAAAATTGGCTTAAAGGATCGAACAGATTCGATATCCCGACTCACCACAGCACCAAGCCAAAGATTTGAGACCGTTTTAGTAAGATTTTCGACTTTAACCACTGCCACCACCACCAGGACCGCTACCATGGCCTCCACTACTGCTGAGGGGTCTCAAGATTTGTTTTAAACCTTGCAATCTATTTTTTGTCAGAATTTCCGTTCCAAATAGAGCAAATGCCTGCGCCACTTGAGAACCAGAATCTAATGCTTGCGCTTTTAGATTGGTATGTTGTGTTTGCAAGTTTGCTAGAATTCGATCGCCGTATTGAGTACGATGCAAAGATTCCGACAGATAATGGAAAAAACCAGCTCCAATGAATACTGATAGAATCAGCCCCCCAATCCAACCACCAGCCATAAATACTGCTAACACAACTGCCACGCACAGGACAAATAGACAAGTCATCACCAACATCTGTAAAACCGGTAGTTTGGATAACGGCAGCAGCTCTGTTTGCTCTGGATTCACCAGTAGGTTTAAAGCTTTGAGGCGATCGTGGATTCTCTGAGTGTATCTTGTAACTTGAAGTTCTATTATGCTTAGAGAAAACCGGGTATTTTTTTGGAGTGCAGGCGCAGATGCGATCGCCCGTTCTAAGGGATGGCTATTGCTAGGTAAAGAACCGATAATTTTTAAGGATTGGGTTGCCGGTCGAGGTTGTAAGTACTCGCACTTTACCAGGGTGGCAATTGCAGTTTGGACTACCCGTTCTTTTCCCCCAGCTAGATAAGCAGTTTCGTAGATATCTAGAGAGAGCTTTTTATTTTTCTGAGGATAGTAGTCAGGTTGTTTGCAGGATTCGCGAAACCAACTCGATTGGAACATCCAAATACCGGAAAATAGGGATACGATCGCAATTACACCGACATCAAACCCGCTTGAATTGCGATATCTATGTTGCGAATTAGACGATCTTGAATTGTTCGGGTAATTTGCTTGGGTCGAAGGTTGGTGCCATTTGGGAGTAGGAATATTAAGAGATTCGTCAGAAAAGGCAACTTTATCAACTGTATTCCCGAAAAAAGGGGATAATTCCTGTGTCCATGCCTGAATTGGGATGAGTGCCAGAAAAAGTGATAATAAGCCGACCCATAAATATTTGAGTTTAAATTTCATGAAGTGTCCGTTCGAGTTAGAATTTAAGCCAAAAGAGAAAAACCTAAAGTTAATTTTTTTTAGGCTCGCTCTATGATTGCTTTTATCTTTCTCAGTCGTCAATTCATAAAAGTCATTTAGTTTTCTGAATTACTTTTATTGAAGTTAAAAAGTATATGAAATTTCCATTTTTTTTAATAATCTACCGATTTGGATTAAAAGAGATTTGAGAGCTTCAGAATCGATCGCACCTTAAAACGCATCGCTCAATATCATCAAGCGTTCCGGGTCTAACTGAATCGACCAGGGTTGGGGCATCTCTTTTAACACCATCCATTTGTCCTTAAATACCTCTGCCTGGACGTGATAGTCCTGGGGATGGGCGGGGGAGCCATTGAGTTTGAGATATAGGGTCATGCGGTGGGGAGTTTCGCTCGTGCCGCTCAGCCAGCAGGGGAAGGTATTCGATCGCGGTGGAGAAACAGAAACCGGGGCGGAAAGGGCGTTCGGCTGGCGAGATTCGATCGCCTCTGTCCGATCTCCAACCACATGTCGAGGGGCATCTCGAAGGGCATCTCCCACGGGAACATCTTTCGGCGCGAGAGCTTCGAGGAAGCAGAACTGGTGCGCCCGCATCCCAATATGAGTCAGCGTCGGGGGAATGGGACGGGTGATGTGTAAAGTACAATTCCAATCCAAGGCTTGAATTGCCGAGGAACCCACCGACACCGCGCGAGAAATATTCTTACATCCGGTCAACCGGGCGGCACTGAGGGTTTTGGGATCGTCGAGGACGGCCGATTTGGTATCGCAAGCCGCAGCCATCCCCCGATCCATCACCAACAGGGTATTACAGACTCGATAAGCCTCTTCGACATTGTGGGTGACGAAGAGGGTAATACCGGGAAACTGAGCCAGCCGCAACCGCAAGTCCCGTTCGAGTTGGTAGCGCAGGTGGGTATCCAGAGCCGAGAAGGGTTCGTCGAGGAGCAGTACTTCCGGCTGGCTGGCGAGGGCGCGGGCGAGAGCAACCCGCTGTTGTTGCCCCCCGGAGAGGGTTCTGGCGTAGCGGTGTGCCATCCCCTCCAGGTGCATTTTCGCGAGCTGTTCTCGGACGATTTGCTGGCGGTACTGGGGCGAAAAATGTTTGGGCAAGCCGAAGGTGAGGTTTTGCCCGACGGTGAGGTGGGGGAAGAGGGCGTAGTTTTGAAACACGAAACCGACGCGGCGATCGCAACTCGGAACGTTAATCCCCTTCGCCGAATCGAAGAGAACTCGCCCGTTAAGGACGATACGCCCCGCATCGGGGGTTTCAATCCCCGCAATGCAACGCAGAATCAGACTTTTCCCCGCCCCAGACCCGCCGAGTAATCCCAAAGGCTGACCGTTGGTGGAAAAAGAGACGTTGAGGGTAAAGTCCGGTAAATGTTTGACCAGAGTAACGGTCAGGTGAGGAGCAGAGGCGATCGGGCTAAAAGACCGACTCGGTGGGTTCAACGGTTGCGGATGGGGATGGTTGCCGATGGGTCTGCCGATGCGGCGATTTCGTCCCTTACTCGCCGCATCTCGCGCCGATTTGCGGCGGGATTGCCACAGATTAACCAAAGTCAGTCCCCCGAGAGTAATCGTCAAAATTCCCCCCGTCCAGGCCGCTGCTTCCCGAAACGCCCCTGCTTCGACCGCAAAGTAGATCGCCATCGGCATCGTCTGGGTTTTGCCGGGAATATTCCCCGCCAGCATCAGCGTCGCCCCGAATTCCCCCAAGGCGCGGGCAAAAGCCAGCGTCGTCCCTGCTACCAAACCCGGCAGTGCCAGAGGGAGAGTAATTTGCCAGAACAGCCGCAGTTCCGATGCCCCGAGAGTGCGCGCTGCTTGCTCGAGGTTGCGATCGATTTGCTCGAACGCCCCGAGAACGGTTTTATACATCAGCGGGAAAGCAACAACGGTTGCCGCCACCACTGCTGCGTACCAAGTGAAGATAATATTGATACCCCATTTATCGAGGAGATGCCCCAACGGCCCGTTTTTCCCCAAAAGCAGCAGCAGCAGGAAACCCAGCACCGTCGGCGGTAGCACCAGCGGCGCGAGAAAGAATCCATCGAGGAGATATCGCCACCGTCCTCGATAGTGGTGCATCCAGTGAGCGGCACTCACGCCCAGACAAAAGGCGATCGCCGTAGCCAGGGTGGCAATGCGGAGGGAAATCCAGAGGGGGGAGAGCATGGGGTTGGGGGCTGGGGGAGGCAGGGGAAAGAGATGACGCGGGGACGCGGGGACGCGGAGAGGGGGAGATGAGGGAGGTGAGCAGATGAGGAAGACAATTGTTTATTACTCTTCCCCTGCCTCCCCTGCCTCCCCTGCCCCATTTCACCGGAATCTAAAAAACATTCACTTGAAAGCCTCCCCTACCTCCCCTGCCCCCGAAGCTTCCCATACTCCTCCTCACGGTTGGGAGATGCGATCGAAGCCAAAATCAGTGAAGGTGGATTGGGCGGTTTCGGTTTGGAGAAAGGCGATCCAGGTTTGGGCGGCTTCGGTGCGATCGCTGTTGGCAACAATCGCCACGGGGTATTGGATGGGGGAATGGGAGTCTGAGGGGGCTTGGGCGAGTACGGAAATCCTTTGGGAGAGGGCAGCATCTGTGGCGTAGACCATGCCAACATCGGCATTCCCACTTTCAACGGCTGACAAAACGGTGCGTACGTTGTTGCCAAAGACAAATTTGGCTTGTAAATCCCCAACCAGATCGAAGGTTTTCAACGCTTGCTCGGCGTACTGTCCGGCGGGGACGCTGCGAAACTCGCCCACGGCAAAGCGTTGGATATCGCTGTCTTTGAGTTCGGCAAGGCTCGCGATCGCCAGGGAGGTGTTGGGTGCGGCGATGACTACCAGGCGGTTGGCCACGATATCTGCCCGAGATTCGGCGAGTATCAGCTCTTTTTCTTCGAGTGCGTCCATTTGTTGGGTTGCCGCCGAGAAGAAAACATCAGCCGGGGCCCCTTGTTCGATTTGACGCTGAAGCGCGCCGGAGGAGGCAAAATTATAGGTAACTTCGATCTCCGGATGGGCTTCGCGAAACTGGGGTTCGATCGCCCCGAGAGCATCTTGCAGGCTCGCAGCCGCCGATACGGTAATGGTGACGGGAAAGTCCCCCTCGGGTGCTGCTGATTGTCTGGAGCAACCAAAGAACGCCAGACAGGATAGTAGGGCAAATTGATAGAAGAGACGGCGGTTCATGGGTTGGGGGAAATGGGGGAAACGGGGGCTTCGGGAGAAAGGGGAGAAAGGGGGGCAGGGGGGAAAGTTTGATTCTGCGTTGCTCCCGAAGCTTCCCCATCTCCCGAAGCCCCCGAAGCACTCCGATCGTCAAGTTTGCGGATAGAGACCGAGTTGAACGGAGAGTTCGCGGGCGATGAAAATGAGGAATTTTGCCGCTTCGGAATTGTCGTTATGGGCGAAGTAGCTGGCAGCTTGCATTAGGGCTTGAACGAAACCGGCATCGAGCAAGTCGGAGGAGGCATCGAGGATGGTGGGTTCTTCTCCATTGGGGCAAGCTAGTAATCGATCGATGAGGGCGAAATAGTCGGCCTGGCGGGGGTTGGGGTCGAGTGTTGTAGTATTCATCGGTCGTTTTTATAGAGGAATGGGGAATGGGGAATGGGGAACGGGGAGCTTGGGGAGCTTGGGGGGCTTCGGGAGATGGGGGAGCTTCGGGAGCATGGGAAGCTAAATTCTTCTGAGTCTCCCGTTTCCTCCGTTTCTCCCCCAGCTCCCATTTCCCCCTGCTCAACTCACAGATGCGGCCCGATACTGAGGTGGGAGCGTATCTGGGATGAGTGAGGGATAGGCGGGTTCGAGGTCTTTGAATAGCACGCTGCTGAGGTAGCGCTCTCCAAAGCTCGGTTGAATGGCGACGATGAGCTTGTCGGCATTTTCCGGTTGCTTGCCCACTTCGATCGCTGCGGCGAGTGCTGCCCCCGAGGAAATTCCCGAGAGGAGTCCTTCTGCGCGAGCCAGACGACGGCCAAAGTCGATCGCCGCCTCATCGGTGACGGTAACGATGCGATCGACTAAATCGACATCCAATACCGTCGGGACGAAGCCCGCACCAATGCCCTGAATTTTATGGGAACCGGAATGGCCTGCCGATAAAACCGGACTGCTGGTAGGTTCGACGGCGATAGCCTGCACGCTGGGCTTGCGCGCTTTGAGCGTCCGGGCGATGCCGGTAATCGTGCCGCCCGTCCCCACCCCCGCCACCACGATATCGACCTCTGTGTCGGTATCGTTCCAAATTTCTTCGGCGGTGGTTCGCTCGTGGATTTGGGGATTGGCGGGATTTTCAAACTGTTGGGGCATGAAGGCATCCGACAAGCCAGCCGCGATTTCCCGAGCTGCATCGATCGCCCCTTGCATTCCCCGATTGCCCGGTGTGAGCACCAGTTGCGCCCCGTAGGCTTTGAGCATCGCTCGCCGCTCCAGGCTCATGGTTTCGGGCATGGTGAGAATCAGTTGGTAGCCTTTAGCCGCCGCCACCATCGCCAGGGCAATACCTGTATTTCCCGACGTGGGTTCGACCAAAATCGTTCGACCCGGTGCGATCGCTCCCGATTCTTCCGCCACTTGCACCATATTGGCACCAATCCGGTCTTTAACAGAAGCGGCTGGGTTCATTCCCTCGAGCTTGAGGAGAATCCGAGCCGCGCAACCTTCCTCTTGGGGAATGCGGTTGAGCTGAATGAGTGGCGTTCGCCCAATTAATTCGGTAACATCCTTGGCAACTTTCACGATCGTGTCTCCGTGTTGGGAAGGGGGAATGGGTTGTGGGGTGTGGGTTTGAGGAGCTTCGGGGACTTGGGGAGCAATGGGAAGCAACGAGCGCTAATTCTCCCTTGTCCCCCTTGTCTTCCTTGTCCCCACTGCTCCGATCTCCCCAAACTGCTAGGCGGTAACGGCTTGGGGTGCGTAGACGTGGCAGCCTTTAGAGCAGACGCGATCGCAGGCTTGGCAGCCGATGCAGTTATTGGCATTGACAATCGTCATCACCTTGCGTTCCACTTCATCGTCATCGTCATCTTCATCCACCACTTCCCCTTCCTCGTTCAGGGCAATGAGGGACATCACCCCTCGACCGCAGGCTTTGAAGCAGCGACCGCAACCGAGGCAAGTATCCCACTTAATATTTTGTAGGAATTGGGGTGTCCAGGGCTTTCTGCCAAAAGTGAGACCCGTTACATAAGTCATCGAAGTGTCCTCTCTCACGAATTAGTCAAAATCGATCGCCTTTTAAGAAGCAAGTGCCGGAAAGTCAGCTTTGAGCAACTCTAACCAATCAGCAATCCGTCGATCGGTTTTCTCACTTTCATTGACTTCATCGAGGGGCAAACCCACAAATTTGCCATCCCGAATTGAAGTCGATTTTTCAAAGGTATAGTCCTCGGCCGAAACTGCCCCGACCATCTTGGCACCTAAAGCCTTGAATTGGTCGTAGAGTGTTCCTAGGGCACCTACAAAATGCTTGCTATGACCTTCACAATCTCCCGGACCAAAAAGCGCGATGGTTTTCCCAGAGAAATCCGGTTTTTCGACTTCCATATCGAACAGGGGTTCGCGCCAGTCATTTTGGACTTCTCCCGCACCCCAAGTCGAGCAGCCAAGGAGTAAATAGTCATATTTCAACAGATCGTCAACGTCATCAAAATCTTCCTCCATGCTGTACACATCACAGAGGTCTTCTCCAATCTCCTCTTGTATTTTTTCTGCAATTTCTTCTGTAACACCCGAGGTGCTGCCGTAGAAAATTCCAATTTTAGTCATTTTTTTGACTCCTGTAATTACAAGTTTCAAATGCGATCTGACTGAAGCATTTACGTTTTTTTCAATCGGAGAAGGGCGGATTTCATTAAACACTGAGATTCTGAAAAAGTATTCGCTGATTCCGCCCTGAGAAAGCGTGAATTATCTGGCTGGAAATTTCGTTGTGACGTGAGTAGAAAGTAACAAAATTAGCCCTAGACTAAATACGCTTCCATGTGGGTTTTAATCGTACAGTCCGATCGAGGATAGGCCGAACACAGAGAGACGAAACCCTTCGCCATTTGCACGTCGTCTAAAAATGATTGGTCTTCCTGGTCGATTTCACCTTCAACGAGTTTGCCCACGCAGCTCGAGCAGGCTCCCGATCGACAGGAGAAGGGTAACTCGAGATCGTTTTCTTCGGCCGCATCGATGATATACACATCATCATCCACGGGGATGGTGATGTCGATTTTGCGCTTTTTGTTGATTAAGCGAACTTGGTAAGTCGTCATGGGATCGTTCCTCTCTAGAAAAGTAAAGTGTTCGAGAATGTGAGGGAAGATTATAGCGATCGCCCTAAGAACAAGCGACGGCTTCCGGGGTGCAATCTCCCGCTTGGAAAGATTTACCGCAACCGCAGGTCCCGGTGGCATTGGGGTTGGTAAATTTAAAGCCGCTCTCGAGCAGACTATCGACGTAATCAACCACGATGCCTTCGAGCAATGGCGCGCTGGTGGGGTCTAGAAACACTCTCAGACTGCCGAAATCAATTACGCGATCGGTCGGAGTGGGGGCATCGGCAATTTTGATATCGTATTCGTAGCCGTTGCAGCCACCATCTTTGACCGCGAGGCGAATTCCCCGCGACGGCGTGTAGTTCGGCGTGCCGCGAACGAAGGTACGCAAGCGGAGTTCGGCAAGTTCGGTCAGGGTAACGGTCATCGTAATCTCCTTGAGTAAATGGTTTTGACGTAGGAGCGAGAAATTGAGGGAAATGTTAGCAGTGCCAAGAGAATGAGGCTCTGCACGAGAATGGGAGCAACGGCGATACCGACAGTCAGACAAGATACGGCAGACAAGATAGCGAGAAATCGGATCGCGTCGTTGGGATGGTCGCAGATACATCGCCAGATGACGAGGCTGAGGCCCAGGAGGGTGATGCTAGTCCAGAGCATGGGAGGTTTGAGAGATGGTAGGGGCAAAGCATTTGAGCGATAAATTCTCGAAGAAACGAAACTTCACAAATCCAAATGCTTCGCCCACTTCGAGGAGGACAAGGGAGAATGCGCGCATTTTTAAGTTTTAATTTTTACTTTTGCATCCTCTCCTCGTGCTTGAGCAATCGACCCGCACGTCGGACAATCGGGATCGTGGTAGGTGCGCAGTTTGGAGAATTGAGCGCGAGCTAAGTCCATGGTGAGCAACTGCCCCAGCAACGGTTCTCCCAAGCCGGTTATCAGCTTAATCGCCTCGAGGGCGGCCAGGCAGGCGAGGGTTCCCGATACTGCCCCGAGGACTCCAAAGCCCCAACGATCCCATTCTGGTTTTTCGGGAAACAGGCAGGTGAGGCAGGGAGTTTTTCCCGGTACGATCGCCGTCAGGTAAGCTTCCATCGAGTTCATCGCCGCTTCTACCATCGGTTTGCCCCAGCGAACGCAGGTGGCGTTTAGTAGATCGCGTTCTTTGAAGTCGAAGGCGCAGTCGAGGGCGATATCGGCTTGCCGGACGAGTGCGTCGATGTTATCGGCGCTGACGTACTCGCACACGGCCTCGATTTCGATGTCCGGGTTGAGCCGGGTCAGGGTTTCCTGGGCTTTGAACACCCGAGGTTTGCCCACCCAGTCATCGGTCATCAGCACTTGCCGGTTCAGGTCGTCCCGTTGCAGGTTGCCACCCCGCACCAAGATGAGTTTGCCCACACCGGCCACCGCCAGATAGAGCGCTGCGGTTCCCCCCAATCCCCCAACCCCCGTCACCAGGGCGGTGGTATTTTTGAGTTGGCGCTGACCCGTTTCGCCGAGGCCGGGTAGCATCATCTGGCGGCGATACCGTTCGATTTCCGTGGGGGTGAGGGTTGGCAGCATGACTATTCCACTCCGATATCCGAGAGCATCACCACGTTTTTCGGTCGGTCTTTGAACACTTTGAAGAGCTTTTGCTCGACCGAAGAGGATTCGAGAAACACGTTGTAGGCGGTTTCTAGAGCTTCCCGATAGGTACTCAAGATCGCATCTTCCTCTTGGGAAGTATCGACATCCTCGACGAGTTCGGAGAACTTGCGCAGAATGTGCAAGCGATTGACGTTCACCACCTGGGGATCGTAGGGGAGACTGAAGAATGCAAAATAGTCTTCGGCATCTTGCAGTCGGTTGAACTGGGCGAGGTTGTAGTTCAGGGATGTCACGATCTTGCCTCCAAGGTTTTGAGTTGTTGTCTGAGGTCGCGAAGCTGGCAGTAAATGTTGTAGGTGCGGGTCGCCATCTCCGGGAGTTGTTCGAGGTCTGCCGGCAGTCCTTCGGCGATGTCGTGCAAGTCCATTTTCATTTGACCGGCTTTACTGTTGAGCTTCTTGATTTGGCGTTTCAAGTCGTCAACGGTCGTGGGGACGGTGGTTTGAGTCATGGCAATCGGAAGAGAAGGAATGAGGAAATTGGTGAAAGGGCGAGGAAGTCGCGATCGACTTGTGTTGAGTGAGTCCGAAACAACAGGTTTAGATAGTTAGCAGCTTGTTAGCACCAGATGTGAGACTTAACAACCGATCGCCAACTCTAACTTTCACCAATGAAGAACGAAGTATTTAGCAATTAGCACTCAGCATTCAGCTTTTGGGAAAAGGTCGGTCAGCATTTTGTCTCGGTTCTCATTGCTGTTTAGTTGAGTTTTGAAAGCTGACCGCTGACGGCTGAAAGCTGACCGCTCAAAGTTCACACATCGCACACTTCGGGAAATTGCCGTGCTAAGTCAATTCCTTTTTGCACCAGCTTTTCTCCTTCTGCGTTAAGTTTTTCGAGGGAGTCGAAACCAAAACGCTGGGCATCGCGCAAGGTTTTGGAAACCAGAATTAAGCGACCGGAGAAAATCAGCGCCCAACCGAAGCCTTCGTGACTCAAATCGACAACGACTTGGGAAAGTTGGTTGGTTTCTTCTTCGATGCGAGCGGCGATCGCCCGGTAAAATGCCAGAATGCGTCCCAACACGATCGGGTCTACATCTCCCTCGACGGGGATGGCACGACGCTCTTTTTTCGAGAGAATGTAGGGCTTGAGCAATAGCTCGTCAGACCAGTTGCGATAGGTTCCATAGGCATCGTTCGAGCGAATCTGACCGACGATCGCCTGGAGAAACGGCGCGTTTTCGACGCTAAAGGCTTCCGTGGGCTGGGTGGTAACAGCGGGACTCATACTAAAATTTCCTCCTGAGTGGTTTCAAAGTTGTCATCCAAATCGTCGTCAAAACTGCTTGGCTGGCTCTTGGCGAGGGCTTTGCGCAGCCAGGGGGGTGGCGAGCCATTGAGGGTTTCCACCAGCCGCGCCAGCACGTCTTGGATTTCATCGGCTCCCGGCTCGGCTTTGATGGGGGTAATATTCTTGCGAATTAGCCGGGCCGCCGCACTCCCACCGATCGCCGAAACGTAGACGATCGTGCAATCGTGCAATGCTTTGAGTTTGGGTTCTAACTTATCTTCGTTGCCGTCTTCTTTGAGGTCGCCCTGGAATTCTAGGGTTTCGAGGAAGGTGTATCCATCGGTATCGACCTCGTAAACATCCACCTGACTCGCCCAACCAAAGTGAGCGTTGATGGAAACTGAATCGTTGGTGGCGAATGCAATTTTCATGGTTTCAATCTGGAGAACGAGGAACGGGGAACGGGGAATGGGGAACGGTTAGTGCCAAAACGCTAAGCCTCACCTCCTTTAAGCCATCCGCGTACCAGTTCGTGAGCGTGGGCTTCGTCGGCTTCGAGGAAGAGGTTGCCGATGTCGAACAGAAGCTGCATCGTCCCGTCGTAGCCGACAGTGCGACGGCTGCCGTTGCCGAGGCGATCGAAAACCGGAAAACCGAGGCGGTAGAGGGGAATTTGGAGCTGTTTGGCGATCGCCTTACCGTTGGAATTGGTAATCAGCAAGTCCGCCCCCCGCGCTAGGTCGGCAAAGTCTTCTAAATCGCCGATGGTCACGCTTTCGACCGGCAGTGCTTTCAACAACTTGGATTTGGTGGTGGTGACTGCCGCGTGGACTTCGGCTCCGGTGGTTTTCAGCCACCAGGCAATGCTGTAGAGCAAGTCCGGTTCCAGCGCTAGGGCAATCCGCTTGCCACCGAAGAAGAAGTGGGTATCGAGGATGGCATCCTGGAGCTGGCGGCGTTGGTTTTTGAGTTTCTCGGGAACGGGTTGACCGCTCAGGGTCGAAAGGGTTTGGACGAATTCATCGACCGCCCCCAAACCCGTGAGGCTTTCAAAAACGGTAAACTCCGTCCCGAAGCGCTGCTGTAAAATCTCCGCTGCGGTGGTCATGGTGTGACCCACGGCCAGGGTGTAGCGGGATTGAGGGAGCGATCGCAACTGCTCGAGGGTCGTTCCCCCAGTGGTGACGGCGCTGTACTCGTCGGCTAAATGCCCGTCGAGGGAACTCGATAAATCCGGCAGCACCACGGCATCGAGACCGAACTGTTCTACCAAATCCTTCACCGCCTGCACGTCTCCCGGAGTCAAAGCCGACCCGGCGAGTACCGTCACCTGGGGTGCGGCTGGGGGCGGATAGGCACAGCTGGGGGCGACGGCTTCGCCGACTTCGCAACTGGGAATATCCCGAACCAGGGCTTCAACCGCTGCGGCGTAGCCATCTTGCAACGCTCCTTTAAAATCTGGAGTCGAGGCAAAGGCGAGGGGTAGGGCGGCCAGTTCCGGGCGGCGCTGGCGCAGGGTACGCAAAATCCCCTGCATGTCATCTCCGCGAGTTTCCGTCAGCCCGGTGGTACACAAGCCGACGATCGCCGGTTGAGATTTTTCCAGGAGCGTCAGCAGCGCCGTTTCCACGTTGTCCTCTCCCCCCAGAATCGTCGATACCTCCGTCATCGCCGTGGTAGACATGGGGACGGCTTCCCGGAAATGCCGCACCAGCATCACCTTGGCAAAAGCCGTGCAGCCTTGGGAACCGTGGAACAGGGGCATCATCCCCCGAATTCCTAAAAACGCCAGCGCCGCCCCGAGGGGTTGACTTTGCTTGAGGGGATTCACCGCCACCGGCTTTCTCCGAGAAAGCACCTTAGTGGCAGGGGATGGGGAAACGGGAGCAGGAGAGGAAACGGGGGAAACGGGAGCTAGACTTTCTCCCAAAGCTCTTCCATCTTCCCCGCGTCCCCGCGTCTCCGCGTCTCCGCGTCCCTCCCAAGGAGCCTCCCGCCGCACTTGTTCCCAAACCGGGCTGTGGAGGGCTTCGTCGAGTTCTTTGGCCATTTCGATCGTGCCAACGTATCCGGCGTAGGGATGATGCCGTTCTTGGTTGATATCGAGGAAGGGAATTCTCGCTTTGAGGGCGGTGTATTGGTTCCGTCCCCCGGCAATCAGCATGTCGGCGTTGGTTTTGGCGATGACTTTGAGCAGTTCCTGGGCGTTGCCTTTTTGCAGCGTCATCCCGTCTTTGCCCAAGAGCTTCTTGATGCGGGCTTTGTCTTCTTCGGTACTCTTTTTGGTACTGGTGGCGACGACGTTAATGCCCAAATCCTGAGCGGCGGAGACAATCGACCAGCTTTTCACCCCTCCGGTGTAGAGAACGACCCGTTTGCCCTGAAGTCGCTGTCGGTAGGGAGCCAGAGCCACGTCGAGTTTGGCGGTTTCCGCTTGAATTAATTCTTCCACCCGCGCTTGTAGATCCCCATCGCCGAGTTTAGCGGCGATCGTCCGCAGCAGGTGATTCATATCCTCAACGCCGTAGATGGAGGCTTCGATGTAGGGAATGCCGTAGCGCTTTTCCATCTTCTGGGCCATGTTAATCAAGGCCTTGGAGCAAATCATCACGTTGAGTTTGGCGCGATGGGCGTAAGCCACTTCCCGATAGCGAGCATCGCCGGTAATTTTGGAGAGAACGCGAATTCCCAGCTTTTCCAAGAGCGGCAGTACGCCCCACATTTCTCCGGCAATGTTGTACTCACCGATGAGGTTGATGTCGTAGGGGGTGGTGTATTCGGGTTCCTCGGTGCCGACGACGTATTCGAGGAGGGCTTCGCCGCCGATCCGATTGCCGAGGTTTTTACTGCCCACGAAACCGGGGGAGCTGACGGGAACCACGGGAATGTTAAATTTTTTGCGTGCTGCTTGACAAACCGCCTCTAAGTCATCCCCAATCAGCGCGGTAACGCAGGTGAGATAGACGAAAATGGCTGCGGGATCGTAGCGCTCTTTGACATCGTGGATGGCTTTGTAGAGCTTCTTTTCGCCACCGAAGATGATATCGTTTTCGCTCAGGTCGGTGGTGAAGCCCATTTTGTAGGTCATCGGACCCGACGAGAGGCTACCCCGACTGCCCCAGGAGTTCCCCGCACAGGCGATCGGACCGTGTACCAAATGCGCGACATCGGCGATCGGGACTAGAGCGATACTCGCACCGTCAAAGGCACATCCGCCTTGAGCTGCACCGGGTTTAGCCTGCTGTTGGCACGCTTTGTTTTTACCTTTACCCTCTTTCTGATGATTGTGCTCGCAACCGGGTTGGGTGAGAAGTTCGTTAATTTTGCCTGACGACATCTTCATGGTGTTGCAGAGAGTTGGGGGCAGTGGGGGCTTCGGGAGCTTTGGGGGCTTCGGGAGCTGGGGAGGCTGGGGGAGAGAATGCAAAATTAAAAATTAAAAATTAAAAATTCTCTCTTTCCGATTCATCGTGCGTCATTTCCTCGA
>JAXHUC010000104.1:19784-23740 GCA_034189805.1 Cyanobacteriota bacterium | reverse complement strand
GTGCCGTTGCTGGCGAGGGCACCGCAGAAGGTTTGGCCTCAGCCATTAGCGAAGCCAGCCAAATTCCCACCGGAAGTGCTTGGCGATCGCAGGCCGACAGCAGCATCAACCAGTGGAGTCAGCAGTTGCTAGGGATTGCAGAAGATTTATCCTGGTACGATCTATCGGCGGCTATTTCCGTCGCCGAGAAAATTCCGACCGGAACCAACGCCTACAATCGGGCACAAGGTCAAATTCAAGATTGGGTCGAGCTGCTCAATGCCCCACCTGCCGCAACCGAGTACGTCGAACCCGAGTACGTCGAACCGGCTTACACCGAACCGGCCTACGTCGAACCCGAATACGTCGAACCCGAGTGGACTCCGCAGCCAGAACCCGAAGCTGCGGTCACGCCCAAACCGATCCAAAAACCGTCAGTTGAAGTGCGCGATTTCGGCGATCCCTTGCGGTAAGTTTTTCCACTTCGATCGGATATTAACTGGCGAAGGAGGAGAATGGAGAGCGGGAGACAAGGAAGAATTGTATATCTTGCATTGATTCTCCCCCAGCTCCCCCCAGCCTCCCCAGCCTCCCCAGCTCCTCTTTCGCCCTCAGCTAGGGTTTGCGCGCGGCAAATCTCAACCTGACGTAATCGGCAAACCACTGCCCCGACTCGTCGCACAACGTCGATTTCAAACGATCGACAACTTCATCTAAAAAGGTATCCCGTTCCAAGGAGGGAAGTGCTTCAGAAAATGGATTGGCAAAAGTCTGGAGCCATCCTCGAATATCCGTGGGTAGAGGAGTCGGACGCGGGATTAATAAAATGTTTTCAATTTGAAACCCCCGAGATTCGAGTTGAGTTTGGTATTCTCTCGTTGTGGGAAAATACCAGGGATTTAAGGCACTCGCATCGATATCGCGCTCCTCTAAACCTTGATGTAAAGCACGAACGATCGCGGCGACGTTGCCATCTCCGCCAAGTTCTCCCACAAATCGACCTCCCGGCTCGAGCGCTCGCCACACCCCGTCGATAACGCGATCGGGCGGTTTCATCTAATGCAAAGCTGCATTACTAAAAACAGCATCGAATTCTTCAAAAAAAGGTAATTCTCGACCATCCATGAGGCGAGCATCGAGACCCAGCAACCGGGCAGATTCGATGAAATTGGGGCTTGAATCGACACCAACTATTTCACAACCAAAACCTTGCAATTTGACCGTTAATATGCCATCGCCGCAGCCAAGATCGAGAATGCGATCGCCCGGTTTTGGGGTCAACCATTCCACAACTTCCATTCCCAAATCGGAAACGAATCGGGCATTTCGATCGTAGGTTTTCGCATTCCAAGTTTGTCCCACGGCGGTTGATAGCTCCTGAAAACTCAATTTTTGGCTTTTGCGACTCCGCTTTTATAAATAACGCCTTGCCTGATTCGCAATAAATGAGATCGACGCTCAAACTCTTACTTTATCGTTCCCTTACTTTGTCGTTATTATTTGCAACCTGTTCCCCATTCCCTACTTTCGCCGGCGTGTTAGATCGTTCGCATGAGACGCGAATGCGAATCCACGTTTACGAATCGGTAACGCAGCAGCGATCGCGACCTTGTTCCTTTGCCTCCACCAGTGCCTCTTCCGCCGCCGCAATCAACGCACCGGGCGAAAAATCAGAGGAGGGAACGTGAGTGCTAATTCCCGAACTGAGGGTGATGTATTCGCTCGTACCGGGTTGCTGGTGAACGATCTTCAACCGTTTGACCTGCAATCGAATCAATTCTGCTACCTGTACGGCCCCTTCGAGATTGGTATTCGGTAAAATCGCCGCAAACTTTTTGGGACCGTAACGAGCCACAAAGTCAGCCGGACGCTTGGCGGTCGCGCGAATGGCATTTGCGACCGCCTGCAAGCAATTATCACCCGCTTGATGACCGTAGGTATCGTTATACCGCTTGAAATAGTCGATATCGCACAAAACCAACGATAGCGGTTGTCGATCGCGTTTGAGCCGTCTCCACTCTTGAGTGAGATGTTTGTCGAACTGGCGGCGATTGGCGACTTGCGTCAAGCCATCTAATTGGGTTAAATGTTGGAGTTGCTGGTTTACTTGCTCGATGGTTGCTTGTTGTTTAGCCACTTGGAGTTGTAACTCGCGAAGTTGAAGTTGGGTGCTAATGCGAGAGATCGCCTCTTTGGACTCGTAAGGTGCAACTAAATAGTCAGCGCCGCCAACTTCAAAAATCTTGTTTTTATCCAAATGCTCTGGAGAGTCGATCGCAAAGACGATCGGAATCTTGCGAGTATCCGGCGCTGCTTTGAGCATTTGACAGATTTCGTAGCCGTTCGTGCCGGGTAAGGCAACATTCAAGACGATCGAATCGGGAAGTTTGGTTCCCATTGCGGCAAAGGCACTCTCAGAATTGGTGGCTTTTCGGACTTGATATCCTTGACCGATGAGCAGGACGGAGAGCAAGTATTGATTATCGGGATTGGCATCAACAACCAAAATATCGACTTTATTGACGGATTGATTTGTGGATGCGCGCTCGGGACTCATAAGCGATTTAAAATCTATGTGGCAAAATTAGCAAATCTAGGACGACCCAATTTCAGGAGGTATGGTATGGGTTGCACTCGCGATCGACCAGGCGCGATCGTCCCCACAACTCGCATATCGTTTCAAATCGATCGGATGGCAAGTGGTGAGGTATTGAGTGGGTATCGGTTCTGCATCGAGAACCCCCTCCACGATCTGTCAATTTCGCCATCTCGATAAGAAAGCAAAATCTTCAATCGATTCGAGCTTGACTTCTAAAAGCAGTTTACAGTTTTACTTCCGAAAATCAGCATAGAACGAATTTTTCAACCGAGTCAGTTTGAGGTAACTTGAGGGGCAGGGGAGGAAGACACGGAGACGCGATGACGCGGAGAGGGAGAAAACAAGGGAGACAAGGAGAAGAAGGGAGATGGGAGAATGCGGAGACGCGCAGAGAAGAGGGACAAGATGACAAGAAGATGAGGGAGAATGCGCGCATTTTTAATTTTGCATTCATTCTCCCCCAGCCTCCCCAGCCTCCCCAGCCTCCCCAGCTTCCTCCCCCATCTCCCTCACCTCCCTCACCTCCCCCATCTCTCCCGTTCGTCATTCATCCTTCAACCGCTTATGACCGTTTCTCTGGCTCAAGATGCGATCTCTCTGCTCATCGACCTTGCCGAACGAGGAGAAATCGATCCTTGGAATGTCAAAGTGATTGAAGTGGTCGATCGCTATTTGAGCGAACTCAATCCCGTCCCCGAGGTGGGAACGAGTCCTTACTACGCAGATTTATCGCGATCGGGTCAAGCGTTTTTATACGCCTCGATGCTGGTATTGCTCAAAGCCGACAACCTATTGCAATCGACTTCCGAGAGCGAAGAACCCAACCCCGAGGAAGCCGAGGAATGGCTTGAGGAAGCCCGAGAAGCGATCGCCACCTTACCCCTCAAGCTTGAAGAACAGTTACATCGCCGCGCGGTTGCCCCACCTCCGCGAAAACGCCGCGTCACTCTCCAGGAGATGATCGACCAGCTTCAGGTGATGGCCGCCACCATTGCCGAACCCCTGCGTCGCTCTCGTTCCCGTCGCGCCCTCAAGCAAGCCAAATCGAAAGCCGCGCGCGATATCACTCAACTCGCCCACCAAGAAAATCTGACGGAAACCGCCGAAGAGTTAGAGACCTTTTTGCGCGATCGCTGGTCGGAGATCTGTCCGCATCGAGACGAACTGCCGTTTGAAGACTTGCTTGCCGTCTGGACCCCGACTACCCCTCCTTCGGGCCATACTTCCGAGAATAGCGATCGCGTTGCGCTGTTTTGGGCTTTGCTGTTGCTGTCTTCCCAATCGAAGGTCGAACTGGTGCAAGAAGAGTTCTACCAAGAACTGACCGTTCGCCCGATCGTCGAGGCTCCAGAGGATTCGTAACGGGAAACGTGGGAAA
>JAXHUC010000104.1:0-19684 GCA_034189805.1 Cyanobacteriota bacterium | reverse complement strand
ACGTGGGAAAGAGAGGAACTTGCGAGCGCCCGATCCGACATAAAATGAAGCAGGTGTATCTATTCCAATTTCATTTAAACTTCGAGCGTGCTTCGAGCGCGCGATCTGCGATTGTGTGAGAAGATAATCTTCACCTTACCAACTCGTGCCATTGTGGTTTGAGGTGTATTGTTTGAAGTGTATCTAAATTACCGGCGAAGCAAATCGCGAAAAAAAACAGTTCGATTACCGTCGCTAGGGTTCGCAGATGTAAGTTAGATTAACACAGGGAAGACTGTTTCCCTCTCAGAAGTGTGCCGAGGGTTGAATAAACAAAACGTATGAAAGCCATGATTTTGGCGGCTGGGAAAGGAACCCGCGTCCGCCCGATTACATATACGATCCCCAAGCCGATGATTCCCATCCTGCAAAAGCCGGTGATGGAATTTTTGGTGGAGTTGCTCAGACAGCACGGATTCGATCGAATTATGGTCAACGTCAGCCACTTGGCAGACGAGATCGAAAACTACTTCCGCGACGGTCAGCGATTTGGCGTTGAAATCGGTTACTCCTTTGAAGGTCGAATTTCTGATGGCGAGCTGATTGGAGAAGCCCTCGGATCGGCTGGGGGAATGAAACGCATTCAAGACTTTTCACCGTTTTTTGACGATACGTTTGTCGTGTTGTGTGGAGACGCGCTGATCGATTTAGACCTGTCGGCAGCGGTAAAATGGCACAAAGAAAAAGGCTCGATCGCTACGGTGATTATGAAGTCGGTGTCCAAAGAAGAAGTCCCCAGCTATGGAGTTGTCGTCACCGACGAAAACGATCGCATTAAAGCATTCCAAGAAAAACCCTCTGTCGAAGAAGCGCTCAGTACAAATATCAATACAGGAATTTATATTTTCGAGCCAGAAGTGCTCAAGTACGTTCCCTCCGGTCGCGAATACGATATCGGCGGCGATCTGTTCCCCCAACTCGTGGAAATGGACGCACCGTTCTACGGGTTGACGATGGACTTTCAATGGGTCGATATCGGTCGAGTGCCCGATTACTGGCGAGCCATTCGCAGCGTGCTGCTCGGTCAGGTCAAAAATGTCGCCATTCCGGGTAAGAAAGTTGCCCCCGATGTTTACACGGGTCTCAACGTCGCAGTCAACTGGGATAAAGTCGATATCCAAGGTCCGGTATACATCGGCGCGATGACGCGGATCGAAGATGGTGCCAAAATTATCGGTCCGGCGATGATCGGTCCGAACTGTTGTATTTGCGGTAATGCAACGGTGGATAATAGCGTCATTTTCGAGTATTCCCGCCTCGGCCCCGGCGTGCGGTTGGTGGATAAGCTGGTCTTCGGTCGCTATTGCGTGGATAAAACCGGTAATACGATTGACGTACAAGCGGCTGCTCTCGATTGGTTGATTACCGACGCGCGCCAATCTTTGCCAATGGAACTGCCGACGGAACATCAGGCCATTCAAGACTTGCTCGGCGATTCCGAAAGCGAAAGCGCTCAGGTGTGAGATTGAAGTCTGAAATCGGGATATCGATGAAAAGCAGCAGCAGGAGTTACCCGACCGACCGTTTCGATCTATTCAATCGATACGTTCTCACCCACGATCGAAATGCAGCGAGGCTCTGAAGCTGCATCGCGCGATTGTTAAAAACTGACAACCTCAACCGTCAAAAGATTCTCGGCAGATTGCTGGGAATCTTTTGTTTGTCTGCTCGGGGGATGACAAGTTAAGCTTGCGTACCGTTTGTTAAAGGGAACGGGGAACGGACATTCGTAAAAGGTTAAAGTGGTAACCACTTTATTAACCTCTCGATCGATGGTTGCTGAAGATTGGTCAGATCGATGCAGATTTCCTTCGGATTATACGGAAAAAAGTCGATCGACCGTTTAAATATGTAAGTAATTATACTGAAACGATCGAAAATGAGTTAAGAGATCGGTTTGTAGGTATTTTTGCCGTCAAATTAACAATTAGCGCCTCAAAGCTCACTTGTAAAACATCTAAAAAAGTAATATTTTCCCTCGATCGACCCCAAATTGAGATTGACTTCGAGCCGTTCTACGTAATTCTACGAAGTTTGAGATCCTCTTTCTCGAACTCCTCCGAAATAACCCTAATAACGTTATTTTGACTTGATAAAAACAGCCGTATAATTCCGGAATGGGCGCTATAATACAAAGACTAAATCTGACTGTTTCGTTACAGATGCTCCAATTTTGTCCGGAATAATGCATCTTTTGAAAGTATGCTTAATCAGACTCAGTTATAGTTTGCTCGCTTATCCACAGTGGATAGCCAACCGGACTTCCCCGATTCATGCTTGAGAAAAGACCGTAGGATGCTATTAGCTGTCATCAGAATTTTGACAGTATAAATTGTTCGATCGCATTTAATAATGTGTTGCTATTAGACCATCGAGACTTCGCAACCCAAATTTCAAAATTTCCCACAGACAAACGATATGCAGGCTATCAATTCCGCACTTCGATCTAATCCAAATCCCGCCCCCCATACAGCTTGGAAAAAAGCAGTCGGTCATACCGGTGTTGAGTTTGCGCCCACCGCCCTAAAAACAGTCTCCGGTCGCATTCCGTCCGGTCTGCGAGGTTCTCTCTACCGCAACGGACCCGCTCGTTTAGAGCGAGGAGGACAGCGTGTCAGACATTGGTTTGACGGCGATGGTGCAGTTTTAGGCGTGCATTTTCGAGAGAATGGCGCGACAGGGGTATATCGGTTCGTCCGAACTCAAAGCTACCTAGCAGACGAACGCGCGCGCACCCTCACCTGTGGCAGTTACGGCATGGTCTCTCCAAAACCCAAGCTGCTGTCGATGCTCAAACCCGTGCGCCAAGTTATCAAGAATCCGGCTAGCTTGTCTGCTTTGGCACTGCCCGATCGCCTGCTGGCGTTATGGGACCAAGGACATCCCTACGTCCTCGACCCCGAAACCCTAGAAACCCGAGGACAGGATACCCTGGGGGTTTTACAAGAACATCAATCCTATGCCGCTCACTACAAGCGCGACCCGCACGCCCAAGAGATTTATAGCTTCGGCATCACCTACGGTATGAGTGCCACCCTCAACGTATACCGCAGTAACCCGACAGGACACATTGAGAGGCAAACGGCGATCGACCTGGGGTGTTTGCCGATCGTCCACGACTTTATTATCGCCGGGACTTATTTGGTGTTCTTCATCTGTCCCGTGCGGCTCAATCCCATTCCCGTCATTACCCATCGCAGAAGTTTTAGCGATTGTCTGTCTTGGCAACCGGAATTGGGAACGCAGATTTTAATCCTCGATCGCCAAACCTTAGAAGTGGTGAGTCGCAGCGAAACCGATCCGTGGTATATGTGGCATTTCGGTAATGGCTACGTGGATACCGATGGGTCGATCGTTGGAGATATGGTGCGTTACGAAGACTTTAAAACCAACGATTATCTCAAAGAAGTCGGTTTGCTCGACATCAAAACCGCCGCACCGGGAACTCTGTGTCAGTTCCGCATCGATCCCCAGTCGGCCCGAGTCCTCGAGACGATCGACGTGTTGCCCTTGGGTGGAGAATTTCCGGTGGTCTCACCGACCGAAGTGGGAGAATATTCGCGGTATACCTATCTTTCTACCTTTCGACCGGGAGCCGATATTTCCCGAGACTTGTGGGGAACGATTGCTCGATTTGACTATCAAACGGGAGTAGCAACGATCGCCCAGATGGGACCGAACCACTATCCCACCGAACCGATGTACGCACCCGATGCCGAAAATCCCGATCGCGGTTGGATTTTGACGGTGGTGTTCGATGGCGATCGCTCCTCAAGCGAAGTCTGGATTTACGATGCCGACAGGCTCGACGACGAACCGGTTTGCAAGCTGGCACTACCGGGTATTATCCCCATTGGCTATCACGGCACGTGGAAACCGGCTTAATATAACCCGCTTAATATATTTTTGAGTCTGGGAACGAATCGGCCTACCGACTCTTGGGTTGCGCCGTCAGCCACCGAACCTACTTGCTACCGTAATAGAAGGCGATTTCTTTATCTTTGAGGGGGACAAAATCCGCATCGAGTAACATGCGATCGAGTTCCTCTCGTCCGAGATGTTTGGCTCCGATGCGCACGATGCGCGATCGCATCGTATTGGTGACTCCGCTGCGTTGCCGTTGACCTTCGAGTCCCATCACGCGATTGTAGAGTTCGAGCTTGGCTGTGGGAATCGGCGAACCATCGAGATCGAGACCTTTGGCAATAGCGGCATCGACAGCATCAGCTCCGGTGGAAGTCGAGGCAATCGGAGTTTCAGAAGACATGAGAGCACCTGATAAATAGCACTTCGGGATTATACCACCGTCGCGAGCGTCCTTTTTTCCCAACCCTTCGATCGCAGCTTCGATCGCAAAAGGTGATTTCACTAAACCTTTATCTTAATAAGATTCCGGTCAGTTTTTCCATCAATCGAATGGGAAACTCTATGATGGAAATATATACTCAAAGAATCCTCAGTACCTTATCGATGGTTGAACTGCCCACAGATCTAGACGAAGCGATCGCCCAAGCTCGGACGGCGACGCGATCGGCCCTTGACGATGGATACCGCCGCCTGTTAGTTGAGCTGGTGTTTCCCGAACTGAAAGCTCAACCCATTGCCGAAAAATTCTTGCCCGTTTTTGAAGAATTGGGCGCGACTTTGAAAGTTTTCTTTCCCGATACGGGAGCCGCAGCGCTCGCTCGCCGAGATTGGGGAGAAGTTCCCTTCAAAATTGCCGATCTTGGCAGTCGCAATCTGGCGATCGAAACGCTCATCGAACCAGAAGACGAGTGTTTTTTGATTGTCGAACCCTCGCCGGTTGAAGTTCTCAAAGTCGAACAACTTTGCCAGCACGCCGGAGAGCGCCCGGTGGTGATGCTTTTGCCCCGATTGGAAGATGTGTCGATCGTCGGGATCGGCTATGCCGCCCGTCAGCTTCGGGAACGTTTTCTATCGACTTTGGAGTCTTGTTATTATATTCGACCGTTACAGGATGCATCTGTCTTTCGCTGCTATCCATCTCCCTGGCAGGTTGTACTCGAAACCGAGGACGGAACCTACCAGGTGGTTTCGGAAACAGCCACAAAACCCATCGGGGAAGCTCTAGAGCGAATTTTAATGGGGGCGAGCGAATCGGCGAATCCAGAGGATACTAGCGCCACTTCAGGAACTTCTCGCCCGCAAAAAGGCTTCTTTTCAGAGCTGAAGCGCTTTCTAAAAGCCTTAAATCAGTAAAATTCCCTCGATTTGCTCTCGATGGCTAACTTACAGTACTAGCAAACAGGTTTGGTATTCGGGTCATGACTCAAAGACGGATTGTAATTGGTGACGTTCACGGTAACTACGAAGGATTGGTTCAGCTCTTGGAAGAGATCTCCCCCGGTGCGGACGATCGAGTTTATTTCTTAGGAGACTTAATCGATCGCGGCCCGCAAAGCCGTGAAGTTATCGAGTTAGTCATGAACAGTCCGTATGAATGTTTGTTGGGCAACCACGAGCAAATGATGTTGGCTGCATTTCCCAACGGGGCGATCGACTATCCCGCCCTGCAAGCGTGGTTGTGCGGGGGCGGACTGGCAACCCTCGAGAGTTACCCCGATCGCTGCGTGCGTGCGGAACATCTCGACTGGATGCAAAGTTTACCCATTTACCTAGATTTGGGAGATTTGTGGTTGGCTCACGCCGGAGTCGATCCCAAGCTCAAACCCGAAGAGCAGACCGCTCGCGAGTCTTGCTGGATTCGCCACGAATTCCACAGCCATCCCGAACCCTACTTCCCCAACAAACTGATTATTACCGGACATACGATTACATTTACCCTACCCAACGTCAAACCCGGACAACTGGCCGCCGGGCCGGGTTGGTTGGGAATCGATACGGGAGCGTACAGCCCCAAAAGCGGCTGGCTGACGGCGCTAGACGTGACCTACCAGCGAGTCTATCAGGTGAATACCTTCGATCGGCGCGCCCGCACTCAGACCCTCGAGCAATCCATTCAACTGATTAACCCGTCCCAAGTCCAACCCCGTCAAATCCGGGCAATAATGCGATCGCCGGTTTCTGTGGCTTAAGAGTTTGGGTAGCTCTCGGGAGCTTGGGAGGCTTCGGGGGCTTGGGGAGACAAGGAGACAAGGAGAATTTTGCATTTTTAATTTTTAATTTTTAATTTTGCATTCACTCGCCCTCACCTCCCTCATCTCCCTCATCTCCCTCACCTCCCCCAGCCTCCACCGCGATTGCCAGCTCCCATTTCACCGCGTCACCCCATCTCTCCAACTCCCAACGTAAAAGCTTCGAGGGAGTAGTTCTTCCACTGACCCTTAAACTTTTCGACGACAAAGGGTCGAACGGTTAATTTGGGCGGACTGCCAGCAGCCACATCAACGCGCAAACCCGAATAAGGACGGTGCTTGTTCGAGCCGCGTCCGTTTCTGCCCACATACAGATGAGAGCGAGCGACTTCGCGGCTGCGCCGACCGTTACCATCGTTAAAGGTTTCGAGCAATCCTTCGCCTTCCGAACGCTGCCGTCGCAAACTAAATCCGCTCCCGCCGCAGACGATCCAATTTAAATTGGCATCCCCATGTCCGGTGTCACCCGTACGCAGATATTCCAAACAATGAGCGTGACCGTTGAAAATGACATCGACCAACGGGCGATCGGGGGGAATCGGACCGACAGTGCGAGTCACGCTATCGAGAACTTGCCGCAGGTGGTGGCGGATGGCTAAGGTTTGACCTTGGTCCCATTTCGTAGCTTCGGTAACGTAGGGGGGATGGTGAAAGAAAATAATTCGCCCTCGCACCTCTTCGGTATTCCAAGATTCGATCAACCGCTCTCGCAGCCAGTCGAGCTGCTCGAAGTCTACCATGACGTTGCCTTTGGAGACCTCCAGTTGTTTGTCGATATCGAAGATTTGTTCTGAGAGCTGTTCGGCTTTGGCGTAGCAATCGTCGATCGCTTCGCTGGCCTCGCGATCGTTCGGGTCGATTTGGGCGGCCCTCTCCAACAACTGCGCTCGTTCTCGTTCGAGTTCGGTGCGACGGCTTCTCAATTGCTGGCGCATCTGCTGCCCTTCGCGGCTTTTAGGGAGCGCTAGGGGTACATTGAAGGTATTAGAATCGAGGGCAAAAAAATCGATACCGCCGTAGCGAAAGGTGTAGTAGCGGTTGGGGAGGCGGGTGAACGCTCCAGGTTGGTAGTGCAGGCAGCGCCCGATCGCATTTTTCGCAGTGTAGTGACGGTCGAGGTGGGCTTTGAGTCGATCGCCGTCTAACGCGCGTCGATAATCGAGAAAGGCTCGGGCGTAGGCATCTCCGCCAAAAGACCCGTGCCAGCCGACATCTACGTCGAAATTAAATTGCGATTGCAACAGGCGACGCAGGGGCAACGCGGCCTGGGAAATCAACCCCCAAATCCACGGTAGGTCGTAGTAGTCGTGGTTTCCCAGTACGGGCAGAATGGGTCGCTTGAAAATCATGCGATCGTAGGCGATTTCCTCGGGCTTGTCGCCCCCGACGAGAAACTCGCGATAGGGTCGGATAAAATTCTCTGGATACTGCTCGCTCGACCCCACCAAGTAGACGACATCACCGGTATGCAGCATAAATCGACAATCGGCTCCGATCTCTAAAGCTGCTTCGGCCACGCGACGCTGGGGATTATCTTCTCGATGACGACCGGTACCGCTATCGCCCAATACCAGAAACGAAAAGACGCGATCGTCTTGCTTGCCATCGTCGAGTACCAACCCAGTGGGATCGATACCTCGCTCGGCAATCGCGGGATGCTCCCATCGCACCCGTTCTTTCATCTTCTGAATCTTCTGAGGAATCGAAGGCTCGGAAACAATTTTCATTCGGCGATGTCGAAAATGAACTGAGTGCGAGCATCCTACCGAATTTCTCTGGCGAATTCCAGGCTAGGGTGAGATCTTTGGGTTGGATCTTCAAGAACCCGATTCCAAGCGACGCTGCCACTCGGCATCGATTTTATCGGCTTGGTTAAATTCTTGCTCGGCGAGATCGGTTTCGGTGGTGTATGCCAGATTGTTGGTATCGATAACGTTTTGGGCGGCAAATTCGCGAGCGTAAGCCAGTTTTTGTTGCAGTTCGTCACTCGGTTGTGCCAGAGGAATTTCTCGGCTGTGGCGCTCTTGGTTGCGACTGGAAATCGATCGATTGCGCCATTGAATCCAGAAATACCGCACCAGGGGAATGGCGAGAAAGGCCAAACCGTAGGCAAGCAGCAAGCCGTAAATGGAGTAGGCGAACGCCACCAATCCCCCCAATTGAGCCGCCAGGGTGCCATCGCGCAACAAAGACCCCAGCATCAGCGCCAAAATGACATTGAGCGCCCCCAAACCGCCGGCCATCATCAGTTGACTCGAACCGGCTCGAGAAAAGCGCCACAGCCGCTCTTGGAAGTAATTGGGAACCGATTCCACCTGCTGTTGGCTGGCGGTGGTTTGCAGTTCCTCGAAGCGATAGATCAATTGCCCGTCGGGACTTACTTCTGGGCGACCGTTAAACCGCGCCAGCACCGGGAGCATGTACTCTTCGTAGTCTTGGGCGAATTCGTTCCCCAAATCGTCGAGATAGGGGGCGATTTGCTCGGCAACGACGGCCCCGCGATGGTTGCGAATCACCATGCCGATTTCTTGCCAGCGCCGCTCTTCTTTATCGACATTGGGGTTGCCATCACCAAAAATGAAGGAGAAGACGGCTTCGAGAAAGTTCATCTCCGAATTGCTCGAAGTGTTGCCCCTTTTGAACTGGCGAGAACGAGAGCGATCGCCTCGAGGCCGGGAATCGTAGGAGTTGTAGTAGCCGTAGTTGGGGCTAAACAGCCAAAAGATATCCGAGAACCAGTAAAACGGGAAGAACATCATACCGCCTCCACCGCCATCGCCGTCATCGTCGCGACTGGAGCTTAGGGCAATTAATACTGCCACCAAAGCAGCAGCAATCAAGAGAATGGATGCGATGAGAATGATGCCGAAGGAAATCCGGATGCCATAGAACAGCACGCCCCAAATTTTCTTCCAAGTCTCCTGCCATCGCAACTTCCAATACTTATTGCGAAGAATGGACTGAAAATTCTTGGGAAACTGGTACACTATATCCCCAGTTTCGGCAACTTGCAGGTGTCCTCCGGCATCGGAAGCCAGGGCGAGCAGACCTCGCTCGGTCAGGTTCAGCTCTAAACCCGCGCTGGCCGCAACATCTCCAAGGGTCACCCGGTAGTTGAGTTGCTCGATGGCTTTGACGATCTTGGGATTGGGAATCATGCTTTTCCCTCAGTTTTAAAACGCTGTTTCTGTTTATACGAACTATTATAAAATTTCTAATATCTACTTCTCATATTTACCCTCTCGATCGAAGGTCTCAAACATCGGCATCTAAAACAGCATCTCAAACCACATCTGGGTGTAGTTGGCTAGTCGAGCATCCGTACCGCGATAGTTCTATGAATCAAAGTCGTCACGAAACCGATTTAGCCAAAAAAGGCTACGCCATTGTCGGAATTGTCCTCGCCCCGATCGTTTTGCTAGCTTTTGCCAACGGAATCATGGCGTTCGTTCGCGTTTTTACCCACACCTTGGGCGCGATCTTGTGGACGCTAGAAATTTCCTTCGTGGCATTTGTGGTGGGAGCGTTGGGTTTCTGGTTGGTGCAGCGCGATCGACAGTCGAACTACGCCCGGATGGAAGCGGTTCTAGAACAGTTCGCTCTCGAGAAAAAGTCGGCGATCGCCTTGAGTGAGTTTGCCGAAAAAGTCGAGCTTCCCATCCCCACGGTGCGGGCGTTTTTGGATGCGGCAATCCAAGAAAAACGGGGAACTTGCCAAGCGAACGACTGCGGAGAGTGGGTCTACTATTTTATCCGAGAACCGTCCCCAGCCGAACGGGTGAAAACGGTAGATGTCGAAGCGATTTCTACCGAAAAAATTGATGCGGCGGCAACTACTTTTTTTACTTCCCGAAGAGATGCGCAGGGCGATCGAAAATCCCTTTCGCCATCCGATCGACCCGAAATAAAATCTATAAAATCTTCAGATTCCCAAACCCCAAATCCATCGCCAACCCGATCGCCTTCTCTACCCTCAAACTCGCCGATCGAAGATCGTGCGATCGCGACCCCAGATCCATCGCCAACCGACCTAGAGAAGCCGTTAATTCAAGCCCAACTCGCCCGTCGATTGAGCCTGAGTTCGAGTACGTTGAGCTATCGCAAACTCAAACCTAACTTTTCCGAGTGGGTGCGCGAGAAAGACCCCGACGGCATTGCTTGGTCTTACTCTCCAGATACCAAACAGTTTTACCCGCAATAGAATAGCTCTAGAAATCTCCCCAGAATCGGGAAAGCTACCGAGGCAAATCCTGACGGGGATTGAAGGTTTCGATGCGGCGCAATTGCTCGTAGAGTTCTCGTTCTCGATCGCTAATCTGGGGCGGTAAGGCGATTTGAACCTCCACGAACTGGTCGCCGCGATCGCCTCGAGGGTCGGGATAGCCTTTCCCCGACAGCCGCAGCCGCTGACCGGATTTGAGACCTTGAGGCAGGGTCATTTTCACCAATCCGTCGAGAGTGGGAACTTCCACCCGTCCCCCCAAAACCGCCTCTGAGGGGGTGAGGGGAAACTGACAAAAAATATCGCTACCCTCGAGTTTGAAAAAACCGTGGGGAGAAACGGAAATTTTCAGGTAGAGATCGCCGCCGTTGGTGCCTTTTCCCTTCAAGCGCAATCGCTGACCGTCTACAATCCCACCTGGCATATTCACCTCGATCGAGCGTCCGTCTTCGAGACGAATGCGCTCTCTGCCGCCACGATAGGCTTTTTCCAAGGGCAGCGTCAAACGGGCCTCGATATCGCGACGAGCGTTATTACTCGAAACGGTGTAGGCGGTTTTCGTGGTTTTGGGGCGAAACGCGCCGGGAGAGTCGATGCGAGACCCTGGCGGCGGTGGGGGAGTATTCCGAGTTGGGGCCGCCCCGCGATTGAGCAAATCGTCGAGGAAACTCTCGAAGGTGGGATATCGATCGAAATCTCGCCCGGTGGTGGGACTTTGGCGGGGTACGGTCGTCCGAGTTCGCTTGTTGGCGGTGCGACCGGCTTTCTTCTGCTGCCAAAACTGGCTGAAGCGATCGTACTCTTGTCGGCGACCGGGATCGGAGAGGACTTCGTAGGCTTCGCCGATATCTTTAAACTTTTCTTCGGCGGCTTTATCTCCCGGATTCAAGTCGGGATGGTATTTCCGCGCCAGCCGGCGATAAACTTGCTTGATTTCGCTTCCTGTAGCCGTTGGGGAAACCCCCAAAAGCTTGTAGTAATCCCGAACGTTTTGCATAGTGTTTCCCATCGACCCTCAAGGGCGAATTGCTTGCGACGCGCGCGCGATCGTCGAGGTTGCCATCGGAGGATAATTTAGCACTGCATCGACGATGGCGGCAGGGTTGAGATGCTCAAATGCGTTGGTCGATCGCTCGAAGCGCCCTTTCTCAATTCAATTGTCTCTGAAATTGTCTTGGAAATTATCTTTGAGATCGAGCGATCGCCATTCTGGTGTTTAGAACCAATCATCGTCATCGTCATCCCAATTTTCATCATACGCATTGGTGCGGGGCATCCGCGACATATTATTCCCCCGAGGACGGCGTTCTTCTAACCCGTAGTTGGGATCGCTATCGCCGGAGAAGGTGCGGCGAATTGCCCCGAACAGATCGTCGTCGTCTTCGTCCATGGCGTATTCGGAGACCTCCCGGCTGAGTTCGTAGAGGGCATCTTGGAGGTTAGAACTGGTAATATCGATGCCGCGATCGTCGTTGCGGGCGAGGCTGTCGCGCAAATCGAGAATTAACGACTCGATCCGCCGACGGGACCCCTGGGCGAACTGAAGGCCGAAATCGAGGGCAATGGTTCGTAACTCCCGTTCCGCACGGGAGGCGAGGGCTTCGGCGCGGTTGCGCTGGTCTACCCGTTCCCGACGCAGGCGATCGATATCGGCGAATTCCTCGGCTTGGCGGATCGCTTGTTCCACTTCCCGTTCGCTGAGGGTGGAAGCCCCTTGAATGGTAATGCTTTGCTCTCGTCCGGAGGCTTTATCGAGGGCGCTTACTTGGAGAATTCCGTTGGCATCCACGTCGAAGGAGACCTGTACCTGGGGAATCCCCCTCGGGGCCGGGGGAATGCCCGTGAGGCGGAAGCGACCCAAGGATTTATTATCGGCGGCCATTTGCCGTTCTCCCTGGAGGATGTGAATTTCCACCTGGCTTTGATTGTTTTGGGAGGTGGAGAAAATATCCGATCGCCTCACGGGAATGGTGGTGTTGCGGGGAATCAGGGGTTTCATCACTCCGCCGATGGTTTCGAGTCCCACGGAAAGAGGCGTGACATCGAGCAGGAGAACGTCTTGGACGCTGCCGGCCAAAATTCCCGCTTGAATCGCCGCCCCAATTGCCACCACTTCATCTGGGTTGACATTTTGGTTGGGTTCGCGATCGATAATACTGCGCACGACGCGCCCGACGAGGGGAATTCGGGTGGAACCGCCAACGAGTACCACTTCGTCAATTTGCCGGGGATTGAGTCCGGCATCGATCAGGGCCTGTTTGACCGGAAGGCGGAGGCGGCGAACCAAGTCTTGGCACATGGACTCGAATTCTCCCCGCGTCAGCCGGGTTTCGATGTGTTTGGGGCCGTCTTCCGTGGCGGTGATGAAGGGGAGGTTGATATCGGTAACTCCCACACCGCTGAGTTCGATTTTGGCTTTTTCAGCCGCTTCGTTGAGACGTTGCAGGGCTTGGCGATCGCGCCGCAAATCGATGCCTTCCCGTTCGAGAAACCCCTCCGCAAGCCAATCGACAATTTTGCGATCGAAATCGTTCCCCCCGAGTTGGGAATCGCCACTGGTCGATCGTACCTCGAATACCCCCTCGCCGACATCGAGAACCGACACGTCAAAGGTTCCCCCACCCAAGTCGAACACCAAAATCGTCTGCGCTTCTCGCCGTTCGAGACCGTAGGCCAAAGAGGCCGCCGTCGGTTCGTTGAGAATCCGCTTGACTTCCAACCCGGCAATCCGTCCCGCATCTCGGGTGGCTTGGCGCTGGGAATCGTTGAAATAGGCGGGTACGGTAATTACGGCCCCGGTGACGGGTTCTCCGAGGTAGCGACTGGCTTCATCGGCGAGTTTGCGCAGAATCATCGCCGAAATTTCTTCCGGAGCAAAATCCCGCTTGAGTCGGGGACATTTGATGCGAATATTACCCGACTCGTCCTTGCGAATGGTGTAGGGAACCCGCTTGGAAGTGGGGTTGAGTTCGCCGTACTTGCGACCGATGAACCGTTTGACCGCATAAAATGTATTCTGGGGATTGAGGACCCCCTGTCGCCGCGCCATCTGACCCACCAAGCGTTCGCCATCTTTACTGAAGCCGACAACGGAAGGGGTCGTTCTCATTCCTTCTGCATTGGCGATCGCGATGGGTTTACCACCTTCCATGACAGCGACCACAGAGTTGGTTGTCCCCAGGTCAATGCCGACTACCTTTCCCATAATTCCTTCTGATTTTTCCTCTTGGATCGGGTCATTGCCGATCGAATGCGATCGGACGACTTCATTAATTGTATTAACTTATATTTGGTGGCGATTTTGAAGTGCCGAATACCGATCGCCCATTTCCCGCATGTTCGTCTTCCAACCCCTGACTCTTAAATTAACTCGTCCTTACCAGTGGGCGCACGGTAGCCATTGGATAAAATACGGGGTAATAGTTGCTGTGGTCAAAGACAAGAGCCAGCCACCGATTGGCTGGGGAGAAATCGCTCTGCCGCCGGATGTCACGATTTCTCCCGAGGCGATCGTCCGGGAGCTGAAAACATTGACGTACGGGTTAGAACCCTTTGCACCGGATTTTATCGATCGCCTCGACGAACGCCAGCCCAATCCTCGATATCGCAATGGTTTGGTCGGTGCGGTACTGACAGCTAAAGCCATGGAGGAAAACATACCCTTAGCAGATTTCCTCGCAGGTAAACCCGGTTTTCAAACGGTTAAGGTGAATGGTTTTCTGGAAACTCTGCCACCTCAAGAAGCGGTCGATCGGGTATCGTATCTGGTCGAAACAGGGATAGAAGTGGTTAAACTCAAATGTTCGCGCGACGTGCAAGCCGATCTCGAACGGGTTGCCGCCGTTGCAGAAGCCTTTCCCACGCTCAAACTTCGCCTCGATCCCAATGGAGTGTGGGACGAATGCGACTGTGTGGCAATATTCAAACAGTTGCAAAAGTTTCCGATCGAATATATCGAAGAACCGATTCCAATTCGGCAAAATCTATCTCGATTGCGGGAACTGCGTCAAATAATTCCGATCGCCGCAGACCATTGGGGGAACACAAAAGCCGACCTCGAGGACATAATTCGATCGCAAGCGGTAGATCGTCTGGTCTTAAAATCGCAAGTTTGCGGCGGCCCAGACCGCACTCACGCCCTGGCAAACGCTGCTTTCGAGTCCGGACTCGACTGTACGGTAACTGCCAGCCTGGAAACCCTAGTGGGCATCACCGTAGCGCTTCACTGTGCCGCCAGCCTGCCCAACAATGACTGCGCGCACGGACTGCATTTATGGGATTATATCCAACCGAATGTTTTTGAGAGTCCCAAAGTGAAAAATGGTCGAATTTCTCTGCCCGAAAATCCCGGATTGGGATTTGTACCATCGATGAGGAATGGAGGATAGAGAGCGCTTACAAGGGAATGCTTGTCAAAATTGATGCGATCGCGCTTTGGAACTCAAACGAGATACGCGCGGGTTTTGCTCACCTTGCTTCCTCACCTCCACGTCACCGCATCATCTTCTTCCCCATCCTCCGTTTCCCAAGGTAGCCAGATGGTAAACGTCGAGCCGCAACCGCTTTGGCTTCGAGCGGTGATATCTCCTCCCATCAACTGACATAACTTCTTGGTTATCGTCAGTCCCAATCCCGTTCCGCCGTACTCGCGACCGATCGAGGAATCCGCTTGAACGAATGGCTCGAACACTTTTTCGAGCTGTTCTGGAGTCATCCCGATTCCCGTATCGCTAACGGCAAAGAAAATCGCTTTCGATCGCTGTGGGTTCCGGTGCTGTGCCCCCTCGCTAGCTTCGGATTCGCCTTCATAAACTTTCAAGGTAATCCGACCGTTATGAGTAAATTTACTGGCATTTCCCATACAATTGAGCAAAATTTGTTGGATTTTCGTGCGATCGGCCCAAATGCGCCCCAAGTTATCGGCACAATCGACTTCTAAGATATTGCCATTGCCCTCGACGAGGGCGCGAACCGTCGTCGCCACTTCCCAAATCAATGTTGAAACCTCAATGGATTCTCGATGCAGCTCGATTTTTCCGGCTTCAATTTTAGAAATATCGAGAATATCGCCGATCGAAGAGAGTAAATGTTTTCCGGCCACTTTAATTTTCCCAATATCTTGGAGAAATTGTTTTTCCCCCAGTTCGAGGGCTTCTTCTTCCAAAATTTCGCTGTACCCGATGATGGCGTGAAGTGGCGTGCGCAGTTCGTGAGTGACCGTCGCCAGAAATGCACTTTTGGCTTTGTTGGCGGCAACGGCGGCTTCTTTTGCCTGTCGTAATTCTTCCGATCTTTTGTGTTCGGTGATATCCTGCAAAGTTCCGGTGAGGGAATTGCCGCAAATTTCCACTCGTTCTCGAAGAATGCGTTCTTCGCCGTCCGGTCTGAGAATGCAGTAGTCGATGCAATAAGCGATCGCATCGCTCGAGGCTTCTTCCCTGCACTGACAAACGTCTTGGCGATCGTCGGGATGAATCAACTCGAGCTGTCGTTCCCAACTCGGCGGTCCCGCTTCGCGACTCAAACCCAAAATCCGATACATTTCCTCGGACCAACGCAATCGATCGTTGCTTCGATTGAAATCCCAGCTTCCCAACTGGGCGATCCGCTGGGCGTTAGCGAGGTTTTTTTGACTTTGCTGAAGGTAAATCTCCGCTCGCTGGCGACCGACGATCGCCGTCGCCAACACCAAAGAGGTAATCGAAATAGCTCCCATAAAAACTTGTAGGGAGATGACCCCAGAAATGGGTCGATCGGGGGTGAGAAAGGGACCGCTTTCGCGAACGATTCCCCACATGGCGATCGCGCAAATGAGGAGATTGGCTAAGACCGTACCTCGCTTGCCAAACCGCAATCCCGTCCACACGAGCAAGGAAAACGGCAGGTACTCTAAAGGATAGCTGGCAAGGTAGGCGCGGGTTCGAGATGCAAAGATCGCCCAACTCACCACCAGAAGCATCAACACGAGGCTGGCGGCTTCCAATCTGCGCCAGAATTTCGGTTGTAATGGGTTGGGGACCAGATCGAGATGTCGGACGAACAGCATTAAGAATGCCGGAACGATTGCCAACACCGAGGTCGCCATCCCGATCCAACCCAACCAAAACTGCCGTCGGGCGCTATCGCAGGCATCAAAACCGATCCCGCATCGAAAGAACGTGTCGAGAGAGGTTCCGAGCAGGGTCGATGCCAGTCCGCCGAGCATGACGAACCAGACCACATCTTGAGGTCGGCTCAAACTCGGACGAAAATGGGTCTCGTCGAGCAACCTCACCCCCATCCAAGCCGAAACGGCACGGCTACCCGCATCGGCAACGGCAAGCGGCCAAGGCATTCCCAGCACTCCGTTGACGATCGCGCTGCCGATAAAAATCCCCGCGCAGTGATGTTTTCCCATCAACAGGGCGATCGCCAGGGCAATACCGCTGGGAATGCCCGCGAGTAATTGGTTCGCAGAAGGGGTCGAGGCGACTTGCAGTTGACTTAAACCCCAGTACGCGATCGCCCAGAGCAAGACGGTTGCCAGATGTTGGCGGATATCGATCGGTTTCATAGCCACGGGAACTGAATGACAGGAGCAATAACGGAAGCGAGGAAGTAAGCCAGGTCGATGTGGATGGTTACAAAAATGGGTGCTGCCGTTCGCGTGCCATCAGCGCGATAAACCCAATGTGGTGTAACTTTAGTTTTGGTACGATCTGACGGTGGCCATCTCGATCGCCCTGACTCATTCCCTATTTCCTTTTTCTGCGTTGAGCGTCCTAATTCCGAACATTCCTCAATCGTGTATTTAAAAACGCTGCACTTGCGAGACTTCCGCAACTATCGAGATCGCCAGGTGGAGTTTGAAGCGCCGAAAACGATTTTGGTGGGGAATAACGCCCAGGGCAAATCGAATCTTTTGGAAGGAGCGGCATTGCTGTCCACCCTCAAAAGTCATCGAACGGCCAGCGATCGGGATTTGATTCGAGAAACCGCAGATCTCGGACAGGTTGCGGGTATTGTCGAGCGCCACGTTGCCGAGGTGGAGCTGAGCGTGACTTTGCGCCGCACCGGACGGCGTACTGTCGCCATCGATCGTCAATCCTGCCGCCGACAGCTCGATTTTTTGGGCATTTTCAACATTGTCGAATTTTCCAGCCTCGATTTGGATTTGGTGCGGGGTAGCCCCGAATCCCGACGGCACTGGCTCGATGGTTTGGTGGTGCAGCTCGAACCGCTCTACGCCCATCTTTTGAAACAGTACGAGCGAGTGCTCCGCCAGCGGAACGCTCTTTTGAGAAAGAATCGCGCGCTTCAGGGGGGCGATCGAACGGGCGATCTGCCGATTCCCGATTCGACATTGCCGATTTTGGACGCTCAACTGGCGACCTTGGGGACGAAAGTCATGCGGCGGCGAGCGCGAGCCATCGAACGCCTCACCCCCATCGCCCGCGCCTGGCACGATGCTATTGGTGGCAGTACGGAGGAGTTATCGATTCGGTACGCAGCCAATGTCAACCCGGTCGATCCTAGGACAATGCAACTCGATCCCGAAAAGGTGCGCGCAGTATTTCTCGATCGCATTCAGGAAAAAGCCAGTGCCGAATACCATCGCGGAACCACCCTCGTCGGTCCCCATCGCGATGAGGTCGCCCTCTCGATTAACGACACTCCCGCTCGCGGCTATGGCTCTCAAGGACAACAGCGAACGCTGGTTCTGGCGCTGAAGCTCGCAGAGTTGAAATTGATCGAGGAAGTGGTGGGCGAACCGCCCGTGTTACTCCTCGATGATGTCCTCGCCGAACTCGACCCCAGCCGCCAAAATCAATTGCTATCGGCGATCGAGGATCGATTTCAAACTCTAATTACCACCACCCACTTGGGGGTCTTCGATACCCAATGGCTCAAAACATCGCAAATTCTCTGCGTTCGGGCCGGAGAAATTTTCTTGGGGAGCGATCGATCTCTATAGCCTCGGTTTCTTTCAATTGAGAACGTCCTCAAACCCAAGCGAGCCATGTCTTTGGATTCTCTCGCGCCGAATCCGAGTGCCGAGCGTCATGACAAATTCCTGTCAAAATAGAATTCTTTTTCGCAGAAATGATGTCAAGTTTGCTTATAATTATGAAAGTATTCTTTATACTATTTAAAAGTTCTCAGCGAACTGTTAAGATTACGGATTCCGTAGTTCATCCGATCGTACACATTTTTTCATGGTGAGTGATGCCCCGGATACTCGTCATCGACGATGACCCTGCAATTTCAGAACTTGTCTCCGTTAACTTAGAGATGGCTGGCTACGAAGTCAGTCAGGCCGAAGATGGTATCAAAGGTCAAGCTCTAGCGGTCCAGCTCGTTCCCGATATGATTCTGCTCGATCTGATGTTGCCTCGGGTTGATGGATTTACCGTATGCCAGCGCCTACGTCGCGACGACCGCACGGCGGATATTCCGATCTTGATGTTGACAGCTTTGGGACAAACCCAAGATAAGGTGGAAGGCTTTAATGCCGGCGCAGACGATTATCTAACCAAACCCTTCGAGCTAGAAGAAATGCTCGCTCGCGTGCGCGCTCTGTTGCGGCGAACCGATCGCATTCCACAAGCCGCAAAACATACGGAAATTCTCAGTTACGGAGCGCTGACTCTCGTGCCGGAGCGGTTCGAGGCGATTTGGTTCGATAAAACGGTCAAACTCACCCACTTGGAATTCGAGTTGCTGCACTGTTTGCTCCAGCGTCACGGTCAAACCGTCTCCCCGAGCGAAATTCTCAAAGAAGTGTGGGGCTACGATCCCGACGACGATATCGAAACGATTCGAGTCCACATTCGACATTTGAGAACGAAGATGGAACCCGATCCCCGCCATCCTCGATATATCAAAACCGTTTACGGTGCGGGGTACTGCTTGGAATTGCCCAGTAGCGACTATACCAACGATGCAGAGGTTGCGACATCGGAATCTACGGGCGATCGGGCGAAGGTTGATTAAAAACGGGATTCAAATATCCGCACAAATAGAATAGATCGGCGTGGCAGAGTTGGGTATTCCAGCTCTGCCGTATTTTTTGAGCTGAAATCGAGAGCGCTTTCCGCCGCAGGAGAGATACAACCTTCAAACGACTTCAACTCTTGGGTTTATTCTGGCAATAGCCGGAGGCTATATGCGGAACCCGGGACTTGAACCCGGAAGTCCTTATCGAACACTAGAACCTGAATCTAGCGCGTCTACCAATTCCGCCAGTTCCGCTGGATGCGAATTTCAATCGCGACTTCTTACATTAAGGTAACTTGGAGCGTCTGTCAACAATTTCCGGGCAAGATCC